>CAYJTD010000006.1:21030-21983 GCA_964372525.1 uncultured Nitrosopumilales archaeon
TAACCTTGGCTATTCTTTACAGACCAAAGAGTACTTTCTTCCTAACTTCCTTCTCTATCTTTTCCACAAGTTCTTACGAAAGCTACTCAGTACCACATTCTGTACATACCTCACATGGTTGAATACCAAAATTTATCCCAAATAATTCGACTTTTATTTTTACTCTTCTTCGGCTTTCCACCACACTTGCACCTAACTGGTAGCATAATTTCCATATCAAATCACCTTTACAGTTACTGGAAATACCTTTCTGATAAACGTTCTAAGGAACTAATCCAGAGTAGATGGAAGCCAGCCTAGTCATCAAACGAGAACTGAACAGAATCGTAACGCTTTATAAGTAAGAAAATTCTTACTTACAATATGGCTACCAGTCTGAAAGTTAAAACTATCAAGGTTTCCAAGAAAGGCCAGATCGCAATTCCATCTGATATAAGGAAAGAATTGGAGATCAGCGAGGGTGACGAGCTTTTGCTTGTAAAGAAAGGGAATAGGATCATGTTAGAAAAGACCAGCAGTATATCAAAGGGACTTTTGAAGGAATTTGACGATCTGCTCGCACTGACAGAGACTTCATTAAAGAAGATCTGGCAGAACAAGGGAGACGATATCTGGAAACGATATTTAGAGGATAAGGAATGATCTCCCAGAGAGAAATCGTCTTACTCTCTTTTCCTTTCAGTGATTTGAGAGCGTCTAAGGTAAGACCGGCAATAGTAATATCAAACGACCGGTACAATAACAAATTCGAAGATATCATCGCAGTGCCCCTTACCACGAATCTAAAGTTTCGGGATTACGCGTTTGTTATAACAAGTAAAGATCTAGAACGTGGCAAACTGATTAGAGAAAGTAGTGTAAAAGTAGACAGGATATTCAGTGTTGATAAAAAACTAGTCAGAATGACCATAGGGCGGGTAAACAGAAATGTTCATAGAAAGATCAAGAGAATA
>CAYJTD010000007.1:0-11839 GCA_964372525.1 uncultured Nitrosopumilales archaeon
ACAAAAGATAACCAAGTATTCTCTAGCACCTATTTCCTAATACGTATTAATAAAACAGAGTAATGGATATTCCTTGTCAATGTATAACATTCTGAAGTTTAACGGTATAAAAACACCTCCATGATTTCATGCAATCTGTTTTGATTACCTTTGCTCACAATCCAGGAGATGAAATCTTCCAGCAGTTGTATGCATACACTCTTCGCTCTCCTTCCTATACTTCGTATTAGGGTTCTTCCAAAAGATGACTCGCTAACACCAAGCCTCAATAGGGAATGAGCCAGGAAGACAAGGTACCAGTGCCTCCTGATACCTTCTATGTTCCTGACCCGTACCTTTCCCAAGCCGAGGTGCTGCTTTGCATCCTTATGGAAGTTCTCTATCTTCCATCTCAGCATGTAATCTGCTAATATCTTCTTAACATGATCGCTCCTGTTTGTGAGCAGGTAAATTCTATCCTTACCGTTATCAGAAACTGATACTATCACTCTTTTGAAACAATCAAGGCTCTTTATGTACAGATGCTTGTTATACACCTTGAATTTCTTTCCATTGATATCTACTTCATGGAACTTGTCACTGTCTATAGAATTTGCCCATTCCTCAACTGCAATGTATCTTCTGTTAACTTTCACGAGTATATTTGACCTGCATGCGCCTATCCAGAACTTATTCATTCTTTCTACATATTCTACCATCTCTCTACACGTATACCACGCATCCCACACTATCGTTGCAGCAGGTATGAACTGATTGTGCTGTTCAAGAAGTTCCTTCGCCAGTTCTACCTTCGTCTTGAATCCATCGTTGCCCTTCTTAACATAGAGCCTGTAGTCTATGGCATAGCTTGTCTTATGATCAGCATAGTGCGTGCTTACAATGCAGTGTCCATTGACGAATCTGTTCTGCGAGTGATCATAGAGCTTCCCAACGTATGGTATGTCCTTTCCATCCTTTTCCATTATTGTATCATCGATGATAAGAATACCATACTTGCTCCATCTGGTCTCGTTGTGCTTCTGTAATTCTTCAAGCCTCTCCATGTTGACCTTGCCTGTATCCCATGGATATTCTGTCATTAGCCTGTTCATGGATATCTTGCTCTGCTTTATGAATATCGAACTTATGCCCGATATTGTTTTGTTGCTGGAAGCAATCAGACCAGTAACATACCTGGCAAGCAGTTTCTGTTGATGGTAACTCAAACTTAACCTGCTGGTATATTCCTTCAGCCATCCAGGCGCATCAAGAGCAAACATGCAATAAGATTATGGCATCAGATCAATTTGCGTTCCTATCCAAAATCGCTTACTTTCTCAGTAATTTTGTTTATATACCGTTAAACTTCAGTTACTTTTCTGGTTTCGTCACGGATTTGCTTATAGCTTCCTTAAGCTGCTCATCACTTAATCCTTCATGTTGTATACCCAAGGACTCTGCTGCTTTTACAAGCTTCACTCGGTCGTCAGAATTTGCCAACTCCTTAGCTTCCTTGATTCCTTGGATCTTGCCCTTTTCGAACTCACCTTGAGACTTACCTAAGGCTCTAGCGATTTCTGGTATCTTCTTAGCTCCAAAGATTACTATTCCGCCTATCAATACCAGCCATATCCATTCGTACCCCATTACGAAAAGTGGTATCAGATCCATACCCATACTAGTTCTAATTTTATTTGGCAAATCGTTACTTATATCCATTGCGATCTTCAAGTTGCTCATTAGACTTCTAAATGATCAAACTATTAACGTATTCTGATGTATATATGCTTGAGAGAAATATTTCAAAAGATCTCCATAATTTGTATAAAATATTATACCATATAGAGATTAGAAACTGGTAATGCAATGAGACAAAACTCGATCATAAAAAATTTAAATATTTGCCTTTCTAATGGTGTAATAAGTTGGGCGATGGTGGGTGATAATTAGGATTGATGGAAGTTACTAGAAGAGACTTTTTGAAGATAGCAGGAGCAACCGGTGTAGGCTTGGCAGCAATTGGTAGTGGTGCTAGTCATGGTTTACAACTAATGGAACCAACAAAGGCTACTAAAGTGCAAAATCCCAACGAGTCTTATCCTGATCGCAATTGGGAGGAAGTTTATAGGAACATATACAGATTCGATCGTGAATTTCGTTTTAACTGTACACCTAATGATACGCATAACTGCAGGTTGACAGCGTATGTTAGAAATGGAATAGTAACAAGGATTGAGCAATCTTATGATCATCAAAAGTACAGGGATATTTATGGAAATGTAGCAACTCCAGCTTGGAATCCTAGGGGTTGCCTTAAAGGATATGCTATCACTAGGCGTGTTTATGGTCCATATAGAATCAGGTATCCGCAGGTGCGAAAGGGATGGTTAGAGTGGGTTAAGGCTGGTTATCCTGATCCTAGATTACCAGAAAATCAGCAAAAGTATTTCCAAAGAGGAAAAGATCCTTGGGTAAGAGTAACTTATGATGAGGCTGCAGAGTTAGTTGCAAGAACACTTTTGCATGTAGCGAAAAAGTATTCTGGTGAAGAGGGAGCTAAGCGTCTTAGAGATGAAGGTTATCCTGAAGAAATGATTGAAACAATGAAGGGTAACTGGCTAGCACCAACAGGAAACAAAACCAACAAATCAATAGCTGGAGTTCAGACATTCAAATTCCGTCCAGGTATGCCAATGTTAGGTGGCTCTGCTAAGATCGGAAACGTGAGAAATGCTAATGTCATGGCACTGCTAGACCACTACGTTCGAGGTGCTCCTCCAGAAGAATGCAGGGGTGCTAGGTATTGGTCTAACTACACTTGGCATGGCGATCTTGATCCAGGTACTCCGATGGTAACTGGTTTACAGACATTCGATCCAGAGTTTTCAGATCATAGGAATTCAAAGATGTATGTGCTAGTTGGAAAGAATTTCATTGAGAACAAGATGCCTGAAGCACACTGGATGACCGAGATAATGGAGAGGGGTGGTAAGATAGTTATAGTCTCACCAGAATATAGTCCATCTTCATCAAAGGCCAATTATTGGATGTCTATTCGTCCGGGAACAGACGTAGCATTATTCCTTGGAGTTTGTAATATAATTATTCAGGAGAAAATTTATGATGAGCCTTTTGTAAAGAGGTTCACTGACTTTCCTCTGCTTGTGAGGGGCGATACCCTGAAGCTTCTTGTAGCAAGCGACATAATTAAAGGATACAAGAATAAGAAGCTCGAGAATCTTGGTCCGCAGATCATAAAACCAGAAATGAGGGAAGAGTGGGGCGATCGTGTTGTTTGGGATAAAGTTACCAACAAACCAGCAGTAGTAACAAGGGATGATGTAGGCGCATGGTTCGATAAACTTGGTGTTGATCCTGCACTTGAGGGTACGTTTAAGGTAAAATTAGTATACGGTAAGGAGATAGAGGTCAAAACTATATTCCAGTTGTATAAGGAGCATTGTGCCTACTACGATCTTGACACTGTACATGATATTACTGGTACACCAAAAGAGATGATACCAAAATTCGCAAGAGACCTTGGTACAATTAAACCAGTTCAAATACACACTGGTGAAGGAACAAACCATTACTTCCATAACGATCAAAAGGATAGAGTTCTATGGATGGTGTTGGCGCTTACAGGTAATGTAGGGAAACCTGGAGCTAATTACGGGCACTGGGCTGGCACATATAGAACATCATCAGTAGGTACAGGCTTTCTGCCTTGGACTAATGAAGACCCATTTAATATAACTCTAGATCCAAATGTTGATGGCAGAGATGTTAAGATAAAGAAGTACGCTCATAAGGAAGAAATACAGTACTGGGACTATGCTTCCGTAAGTTCAGGATTGCCAGAAGGTCCATTAATTGTAAACACACCAAAGGTTGGACGGAAGGTGTTTACAGGGCTTACTCACATGCCAAGCCCAACAAAGGTTGAGTGGCATGTAAATGCAAACACCTTCAATAATGCAAAGTGGGCATATAATATTCTACATAATCAATATCCTCATGAGGAGATGATAATTTACAATGACTGGGAGTGGACTGGTAGCTGTGAGTATGCAGACGTTGTATTCCCTGTATCATCTTGGATGGAGATAAAGCATACGGAATGGGCTACATCTAACTCAAATCCATTCGTTTTTGTGTGGAAAGGAGGTATACCTCCTTTGTTCGATACGCTCTCTGACCACGAGACCTTTATGCTCGTAAGCCACAAATTAGCAGATCTAACTGGTGATACTAGGTTTAGAGATTACTGGAAGTTCCTTGAAGAAGAAAGGAGTGAAGTTTACATCCAACGAGTATTTGATGCTGCTGTAAATCTCCGAGGGTACAACATACATGATATTATAGATTCTGATGTTGGTTGGTTTACAATGTATAGAACGTATCCGAGAGTTCCTGGTTGGGAAGAAATCAATGAAAGTAAACCCTTCTATAACAAGAGCGGAAGGCTCGAACTGTACAGAGATGAACCAGAGTTTATCGAATATGGAGAGAATATGGTCGTCTTCAGAGAACCAGTGGAAGCTACTCCACATCTGCCTAATGCTATTGTGGCTGATCACTCTTGGATCAGACCAGATGATTATGGCATATCTCCAGACTCTACAGATATGGACGAAATACAGGTTAGGAACATAAAGATGACTTGGGACAAGGTTAAGAAAACAAAGAACCCGCTATGGGAGGATGGATACCAGTTCTACGTTATGACACCAAAGTCCCGTTATACTGTACACTCATCATGGGGTGTAACTGATTGGCTCCTCATTTGGGAAAACAATTATGGAGATCCATTAAGGCATGATAAGCGAAGTCCAGGTATAGGAGAGCACCAGTTGCATATCAATCCAGATGCTGCAAAAGAACTTGGTATTAACGATGGTGATTATGTGCACCTTGACGCAAACCCAGTAGATAGACCATATATAGGCTGGAAGGAGGGTGACGAATTTTACAAGATAGCTAGGCTAATGCTCCGCGTTACCTTCAATCCTTCATATCCCAAGAACGTAACGATGATGAAGCACTCAGCATTTATGTCATCGCACAAGACCGTGTTGGCACATGAGACCAGATCAGATAAGCTTGCTAGAGCTGCAGATACTGGTTATCAATCAAAGTTCAGATATGGTAGCCATCAATCAATTACGAGAGGATTTCTGCAGCCAACACTCATGACTGACAGTCTTGTTAGGAAAGATATCTGGGGCTGGAAGATCGACACAGGATATGAATACGATACACATGCACCTAACACCTGTCCAAAGGAGACATTGGTAAAGATAACAAAGGCAGAGAATGGTGGAATAGGTGGACTAGATGTGTGGGATCCAGTAAAGACTGGATACACTCCTGGATATGAAAATGATGATATGAAAAAGTTTTTGAAAGGCGGATTCGTACAGATACAGGGGCTGAGAAAATAGATGCCGATGGTATATAACTGGCAACTTGGACGAGAGATGTTTTATCCATTTGAAGGTGTAAGGCCGAAGAAGCAGTTTGCTGCTGTCTTTAATATTAACAGATGTATAGGTTGCCAGACATGTACAATGGCATGCAAGTCAACATGGACATTTAGCAAGGGCCAAGAACATATGTGGTGGAACAATGTTGAAACAAAGCCCTATGGAGGTTATCCGCATCACTGGGACCTGCAGATCCTTAAGATGCTCGGTGATGGTCAAACATGGGTTAACGGTGTCTATAAGGGAAAGACGATATACGAAGCAGCTCCTGAAGGCAAGCAAGTACTTGGTGTCATAAAACCGGAAGAAGATTGGAGGTTCCCCAATTGGTATCAAGATGTATCGGCCTCTATACTTAGGGAGAAAACCACATGGTCAGGTACAACAAGCTCATTTACTGATAAGGCAGACTTGGAGGATCCGGTAAATCCAGTACATGAAAACTTCTTCTATTATTTGCAGAGAATCTGCAACCACTGCACATATCCTTCATGCGGTTCTGTTTGTCCGAGGAAGGCCATATACAAACGTCCTGAAGACGGCATCGTGCTTATTGATCAGGGCAGATGTAGAGGATATAGAGAGTGTGTAACTGGTTGTCCGTATGGAAAATCATTATACAATCCTGTTACTAGGGTGAGCGAAAAATGCATTGCTTGTTATCCTAGAGTTGAGCAAGGAATGATCACAAGGTGTATAGCTGCATGTGTAGGAAAGATTAGATTGCAAGGTTGGATAAAACCGCCTGAAGAAGCTATTCCGGATAGCCCAATGGACTATTTGGTACATGTAGCTAAGATTGCAAAACCATTATATCCGCAGTATGGATGTGAAGGAAACATATACTATATCCCACCACGCTGGGTTCCCAGATCATATCAGGATCAGATGTTTGGTCCAGGTGTAGATACTGCTATTGAGAATTACATACATCCATCACACGAAACTTTGGGTGTTCTGCAGTTGTTTGGTACCACACAAAGAATCTTGAAGAGATTTAGAATTACTGAAAAGGATGCTATTGGCTATGATATGAATGACCATGAAGTTATTAGAGTTCCAATTATGGAACCATTCATAATAAGACCGAGTTTCAGGCATAACACCTCATAAGGTGATGATATGAAGTCCAAAAAAATAATGCCGCTAGGACCAGTTGTGCTGGTTAGCATTTTAATCCTTGCACCTCTAACAGCCCAAGCTCAGATACTGGGAACGTTCAGTGGAGGGGATCATCCGGGACCTGATATAAAGTCTGTATTCGTTGATGGGTCTGTTCCAATAGATCCAAATGCTAGACTTTGGCAGGACGCACCACCAGCTACAGTTGCTGTAAATGGTCAGAACATAACTATACCTATTCTGTTTAACCCCACTGTCAAATCAGTAAATGTTAGGTCGATGAACAATGGAACGTGGATAGGCTTCTGGATGGAATGGGCTGATCCGACGGAATCAAATGCTGCCCTTGCGACAAATCAATTCAGGGATTCCATTGGCATAATATTCCCTGCTTCAGATGCCAAGACCTTCATAGCAATGGGCGGTCCAAATACACCAGTTAACATTCTGCACTGGAAGGCTGACTGGCAAAAGGATATAGATATAGGTCGTTTTCAAGATAGACAGGACGCTTACCCCAATATGGCATATGACCTGTATTTAGGAATTAATGAAGAGAAGGGGGAGGTGCTTAATTATGATCCTGAAACACAAGACTTTAACGAACAGGGCACAGGGGATCCAAGGATACATATTTCACAATTGAATCCAGCTTATCAGCCTGGACTTGCAGCCGGTAATACTCTCTCTCAGCTCGAAAAAATCACACCTGTTGAAGAATTGGTAGCGGAAGGCTTTGGAACGCTTACTCCACAGAAAGTGCAAAATTCTCTTGGTAAGGGTGTATACAAGGATGGTATGTGGAATGTTGTAATAGCTAGACCAATGATGACTAAAGATGCAACTGATGCTCAGTTTGAACCAGGAGAGAATAAGGATATAGCATTTGCTGTCTGGGATGGAGGAAATAGAGAGGTAAATGGAAGAAAGTCAGTTGCTTTATGGCATAATCTGATAGTACAGGCGGGTTCCGCTTCTGCGCTTGTTGGTGAGGAGCCTTTGGTAGTTTCAACACCAGAGGGTGGAGGTGATTCCACAGCATTAGTGGCAGCGGGAATCATTGCTGCGGCGGTGATAGCTGCGGCTGTAATATTCTATGCAGCAAGACGAAGGACAACACCAACTATTACTAGGTGAGTAATTGCAAGCAAGCGAGCTTGATGGATTATTGGAAGAAGCAAGAGCTTATCAACTGCTAGCCAGAGGTTTCATGTATCCTGACAAAGAATGGTTTGAATCCTTTTTGAAATTTTTAGATATGAGAAAGGATAAGCATGGAAATAATATAAAGTTTGAAGATTCACTTCGCAGTGCATTAAACAACAGCCTTGATGAGTGCTCCTTAGATGGAATGGAGAATGAGTATAGTCGTCTATTTATGTCTGGCGAGAACATATTGGTTCCAGTTTATGAAACCGAATATGCAATGGATACGATCTTTGCTAAGACAAAAGAGTTAGCAGATCTGAATGGTTTTTACGGCGCCTTCGGTTTGCAACTAGGAAAGGATTCAAACAAGGAGAGACCTGATCATATAATTATAGAACTGGAGTTTATGGCTACATTACTGATCAAGGAAGCCTATGCAAGGAATGAGGGCTGGGATGATAAGGTGAATGTTTGTCTAGAGGCACGGAAGAAGTTTCTGAAGGATCACATCGGACGATGGGGGCCAACATTTTGCACAGTGACAAAACACAAAACAGAAATAGAGTTTTACAAGGTACTTGCTGGATTGACTCTAGACCTAATTAATAAGGATCTTAAGGAACTTAAAGTTAAACCAGGTTTCTTGGAACCTTTTGAAAAAGTTGTACAGCATATGAGGGATGAAAGTCCGAGTGTGGATCCAAACGATTGCCCAATTGAGCATTGAATCCTAAATGAATAGTTGAGCCAAAATTCTTTCTTGTTAACTTCAGGAAGAGGTTTCACTTTCCAACTCATAAAAGCAATAAAGGTTTATGAGGATGACGACACACAGTCGGATTGAGCCATTTGTGGTCAAGGTCCATTGCTTTTAGGCCGATAGGAAAGGTAAGGTGTGATTTCTCCGAGGAGGAGATCAGAAAGAAGAGGAACATTTTGATCTCAGAAATCATCATACATCCTAGGTATGCAAAAGCTCTGGATGGCATCGAATCCTACTCTCATTTGTTTGTAATCTTCTATATGCATAAAGTATCGCTAAAGGAGACCAGAGTTTTCAAGGTTCATCCAAGAGGTAGAACCGATCTGGAAAAGGTCGGAGTTTTTGCAACTAGAAATAGGAATCGTCCTAACCCTATTGGATTGGCTGTGGTTGTGATTTTGGAGAGACGTGGGTATTCTCTTAACGTGCGCGCCTTGGATGCATTAGACGGAACCCCTGTTCTGGATATAAAACCATATGATCCTATCGATGTGAAAAACGACATTCGTGTTCCTGCGTGGTGGCACAAGCTTAGATCTACAATGAAGAGTTAGAAACTTTTACATAACTCGTATAGGCATAGTAACAAGCTTGCCCCTAGTGAAAGTTGTAGAGTCTGAGGTTGATGCAACAGCTATAACTAAACTTGTAGAGGAAAAGAAGAGCGTAGCTAATCTTCCAGAAAAGAAAGAAGAAAGTGTAAAATATGTAGAACCAATATACGCACCTCATATATTTGCGGAATGCGAGATTATAGAAGAGAAACTAGGAGCTGGCACAAAATTAGAATTGGCTACTAACATACAGAATATTGTTCTTGATTTACTACAGTTGCAAATCAATGGAAAAGCACCAGCCGGATTAGATCCATCTGCATCGGAGTACCTAGATGAAGTGATTAGTTTCGAATATCTCCAGAGGGTACCTAAACGAGAACTAGTAGAATCCATAACTAAGAATCGCATGGTCGAATTGGGAAAAGGAAAGTTCCTCTATGTAGGTTATGATGATGCCACTGCTGTGGTAGACTATTTCAATAAACTATTGCACTTCTGGCAATATCAACGATCTGATCAGAAACCCCACGTAGTAGCTGGTTTCAAAGGCACTGAAGTAAGTAGATTTGAAGCAAACTTCCAAGGAAATCTTAACCGTGTAAAAGAGTTTAAAGCACTTCGTAACTGTTTCAGGTTCTACGCTCCATACTGGATTGCTAGGTTAGAAACAGGTTCGTCGTATAGATTCTTGGCCTTTGATTTCAAAGGTATCGAACAAACAAGGTTGGAGGAGGAATTAACGAATAATTCCCAATTTCACGCATTCATAAGTTCGAAAACTGTTTCACTGGGAGATGTACAGGTTTGATTACAAACAGTACTGCACAGTTATAATTATCTATGTGATTTTTGTTTTACTATAAAGTCTTTTCCAAAAATTAATTTAGGTATGGCAGGAATTATGGTCATGCAAGATACAGAAAAAACACACGCGGTTTTTTTACTTAGTATTCCATTAGGACAATCTGTTTTAACCGCAGCTGGCAGTGTTGCTGTTGATGTTAATGGAAATATTTACGTTACCCAGTCACGCATACATCAAGTAATTAAGTTAAGTGCTACAGGTCATGAGATCTGGCGTCTAGGCACTGTTGGATCAGACGATCTTCAGTTTAATACTCCGCTTGGTATAGCAGTTGACATTTCAGGTAACGTCTACGTTGTTGATAAAAACAACCACAGAATCCAAAAATTCGATCCAACTGGTGACTTGTTACTCAAATTTGGTACTAGCGGTCATCTAGATGGTCAGTTTATGGCACCAGGTGGCGTAACAGTAGACAGCTCTGGCAACATATACGTCGCTGATACATACAATCATCGCATCCAAAAATTCGATCCAACTGGCAAATTTCTATTGAAATTCGGTACCTTTGGTACTGATGATGGCGAGTTCATGGGTCCCCTTGATATGGCTGTTGACAGTTCTGGCAACATATACGTCGCTGATACAAACAACAATCGCATCCAAAAATTCGATCCAACTGGCAAATTTCTATTGAAATTCGGTACTCCTGGTCTAGCTGATGGCCAGTTCGGCGGTTCAAGTGGCATTGCAGTAGACAGCTCGGGGAATATCTATGTAGCCGATACTAACAATCGTCGTATTCAAAAATTCGATCCAACTGGCAAGTTCCTATTGAAATTCGGTACTCCTGGTTCCCAAGATGGCCAATTTAACGGTCCAACTGGTGTGGTCCTCGACAGCTCTGGTAACATATACGTCGCTGACAGGGATGTTGAGCGCATCCAAAAATTCGATCCAACTGGCAAATTTCTATTGAAATTCGGTACCTATGGAACTAGTGACGGTCAATTTATTTCTCCTATTGGTATTGCAGTAGACAGCTCAACCAACATATACGTAACTGATAGGCAAATTAATCGCATCCAGAAATTCGATCCAACTGGCAAATTTCTATTGAAATTTGGCATTCCAGGTTTTAAGGATGGCCAGTTCAATGCTCCTAGCGGCATTGCAGTAGACAGCTCGGGGAATATCTATGTAGTAGATGCAAACAACCATCGCATCCAGAAATTCGATCCAACTGGCAAATTTCTATTGAAGTTAGGCAAACCCGGTCATGGTGATGGTATGCTAAGTAATCCACAAAGTGTAGCTGTTGACGACTTGGGTAACATCTATGTAGCTGATACGGCTAACCACCGCATCCAAAAATTCGATCCAACTGGCAAATTTCTATTGAAATTCGGTACTTTCGGCTCTAAGGACGGCCAGCTCGTTTCGCCCAGCGCTCTTGTCCTAGACAGCTCGGGTAACATCTATGTTATTGATAGAGAGATTGAACGCATCCAAAAATTCGATCCAAATGGAAACTTCTTGCTTAGGTTTGGCAGGCTTGGCACTGACGACGGTCAATTTAGTGAACCAGGGGGTATGGCTGTTGACAGCTCTGGCAACATATACGTCGCTGATACTAACAACAGTCGTATTCAAAAATTCGATCCAACTGGCAAATTTCTATTGAAATTCGGTACTAGTGGCTATCGAGAAGGCGAGTTCAGTGGTCCAGGTGGAGTGGTGGTAGATAGCTCTGGCAACATATACGTCGCTGATACATACAACCACCGCGTTCAAAAATTCAAGTTAGCTCCCTGAAAATCAAAACTACATCTGATCTCTGATGTGTTTATCAGCCTATCACATTAGTCAACCTTGTCTAGAAGTTACTTTGTCGGATTTTCATCTGTCCACAGACCTACAGCAGCATCACGAATTCCACGCAATGGTTCGTACGCATACGTGGCTAAAGTATCAACAC
>CAYJTD010000007.1:11849-20670 GCA_964372525.1 uncultured Nitrosopumilales archaeon
CACCAGAGTCCCACAGCGATCCTACAGCTGATAAGCCATTTTTGTCAAAGTAGATGCGCCCAAAATCTCCTCTGCTTTTTTCGTCTCTCTTTCCTAAATCCTTGTCCACCGGAATCACTCCGGAGAATTCACTGTAAAACCCGGAAATAGTTGGTATTTCAGTCTGCAGAATCTGCCCTAATTTAATAACTGGAATTTGTGTCCTTGTAACGCCCTCAACCTCCAGTAAGTTCCCTTCCCTTTCACACATGGTATCTACAGATTCAAGCTGTCTGTATTCCATACCTACAGCTCTGTTAACATCGTAGGTTTTACGCAATCTTCTGATTACTTCACCATTATAGAGCCAGTAGCGGAGAACTTTCTCCTTGAATTCTGTAGTCTTCTCAGAATAAGCAGCCTCAAGTGTTTCCTTCATAGTGCCATGCCTTGCCTTTATTCCATACTTTTCTGTTATTCTTTGATACAAGTAAAGTTGTTCTGGAAGATTGAGATGAACTATAACCTCATCAAAATCTACATACTCATCTCCTAGATATATAATTTGGAGAGTGCATCGGACTGGTTCAGGATAAACGTAAGCATCTTTAAATGGAATAAACCGAGAAAGATCAAAGGGAACCATGTTGTCAATCAATTTATCTAATAGATCTAATTTTGAATTAGCTTGAACTTTTTCTTCCATAGTAACATCAATTGTAACGTGTATAAAAAATCTTACTAGACCAGCATTATTTGTTCATGCACTAGTATAGGAAAGGTACGCTGTTAACAATTGTTCTAGGTTGTAAGGATCTTACAAATTAATGTCAAGGTATATCCTCTGCCATGCCGAGCCCTATTTTGTTAACAGAGATTACGGCATGGTGGTTTCGCAGAATGCGGCCCATGAATTCTTCCCGAATATCATCTTGTATGTTCTCAAGGTAATAGGGGCAGAGCCAAGAACACTTAAGATCGCTAAATGAAACGTGACGGCTATGCTCTATATCTACTTCAGCCATCATTTGCTCTACCGTACTTATTTCAGGAATAAAAGCTGATATCACCCTGAAGGGAGGTTTTGAATCAGCCAATATAGTATTTGTAATCTTTTCAGCGCCCTTTAATGCGCCTTCCGGATCGTCCATTACGTTCGGAATTTGGTATATATGTAATAGATTTTTTCTCTTAAAATCTTCTATGTTAATACCACTATACGCCATTTGATTTTCAATAAACTTGGTATCTCCATGTATACCATAGATGCAGTGCTCTCCTTTTAACAATCCATTTTTTATAAACTGAAACTGAACCATTAGTCCATAGTCAAGATTTTCGTAGAAAAATATAATATGCTTTCCGCTGTCTAGATTATCTACAAACTCTGTCGCTTCGTATCTAATACACAATCACCTGTTTCATACCACTATGAATGATTATGATAAAACGCATATATGATTTATGGAATCGTACAAAGAAGAGATACTGACATTATTGTGACTCAGATGGCTGAGTTGAACCTGACTCACTTGTTGGAGGCGGAGTTTCCGCTCTCAGCAACCCTACAGCTAACAACTGTTGAACTGACTGTACGATGTCTCTTTCCATGTCTACCCTTTCTCTATTCATTTTTTTTGAAAACGTGTCTATCAATTCGTTCACTGTCTTCGTGCCGTCGCACATAGACCACAACTCAAACAGTGCTTCATTAACTCCATAGTTTTTATTCTCTGGATTTAGTAGTTCTAAAGACCCATCCTTCAGTACCACAGATGTTCCTTGCTTGAATATCTTTGTTTTCTCATAGTCTATTGCAAATCTAAGAGCCTCACTACTTCTAAGCATATCGAGCTTTTGTTTACCAACATCGGTCATCTTGTCCGGCGTCCATGGTGGGTCCCAAACAATCTGAACGTCGATGTTGCCAATCCCTGATACCTCACCAAGATTTTGCTTAACATCTTTCACCAAAGTTTCAGTTAACGGACAACCCAAACTTGTAAGTGTTATCTTGAGTTCCACATCGTTTCTATCATTAATGGAAACACCATACACTAAACCCAAGTCTACAATGTTACAATCAATTTCGGGATCCTTCACGCTCTTCAGCATAAACATAACTTGCTCTTCAGTTAATTTCTGCGCTGACATGATGTTCACATATGCTTCTGAAATTTAAATACTTTGTTTCAAGCCTGAACAAATAGTCTGTAGCACTTACTGCACTCATTTAGTTGTTAACGTATCATAAAACTACGGAAATTACGCAAGTCTTATAAAGATTAAACCATCAATTCCCCATTTGGAATCAAAATGGAAACAGAACGAAAACAGGTGAAAGGAGAAGATTTTATATTAAAAATACTGGAAGGTGAAAGAGAGTTTTACGGAATAGAATTAGAGTATAATTTTGATTTAAGCGGCCATGAACTTTTCGAGAAGATGCAGGATTATTTAAGAAAACAATACCTAGAGAAATATCCCATAATGATTAACAATTCTGATCTTTCAGGAGTTAAAGCAACTGGATTGTACTTGCCTCATGTCAAGCTTGAAGGTTCGATCCTTTGGAATTCTAACTTCGAATACGCTGTACTCAGTTTTGCTAATTTTCAAAATTCTGATCTTTCATATACAGATTTTGCAAATGCGCACCTTGATCACACAAATTTTCAAAACGCAAACCTTCAACATGTTAATTTGAGACATACAAACCTCTACTTCTCAGATTGTAGAAACGCTGACTTTGATTTCACACATTTTCTGGGGACAAACCTTGTTCTTGCAGACCTTAGAGGTGTGAAAAATCTGGGGAAAAGTTACAACCTAAGATCTGCGAACTTTCTAGAAACTAAGGTAACTTCAAGAGAAGAGGCGATTATAGGAAAGTTATCTGAAAACACAAAACCATTGGACGTAGAAGGCTGATTTTTGCTCTTTAATCATAATGTCATGAAATAGAAGACTTAACTAAACAAGAAGGTATAGAAGACAAAGTTATCGGTTTTCGGTATTATCTCTATTTCATGGGTTTCAGCTTCCTCTGTTTTTATGAGGTTGTACACATATGTCCATTCTACATCGGCTGAACTGATGCTACCATTACGCTTAAGATCATTTCCAAGATTTTTCTCTGTTACACACTCTCCATCTATCTTAACCTCTACCTTTGCCTGCTTACTGTCTACAGTACCCATTATAGCATTAGCTCTCTTTGCACTATACCTCATAATTATGGCTGCGTCATCATCTGGTTTGCCTGAAAACCTAACACATTCTTTATCCCAGAACCACCTACCTCTAAGATAGACAATGTTATGAATATGCTCACCTGCGTCCTTGAACTCATTGACTTTGTTTTGTTCAACTTTTTGAATATTTCCGAAACGCTCTAACTTTGTATATCCTACACAGATAGGATGAACTATGCTGTCCCAAATTTCTCTGGTAGCGCCTAAGAATTGTGTTCCATATGTATCATAAATCTCATCTTTAGGGTCTTCATCTTCAAAGTATGGTGGGGGGCGTTTGTCAGCTTCCCTCAGCAGCCCATATATCGAGAGCTCAAGATCACGTATATTGTTCAAGCCTGCAATCTCATATCTAACCATTCCAGCTGAATCAATCAAAACGTGCTTTGGCCAATACATATTGCCATAGGTTTGCCAAGTTCTATTTTCTTTATCTATTCCAACTGGAAAGTTAACATTGTACTTCGCAGCTGCTTTCTTTACGTTTGGAAGGCTTTTAGCAAAGTCATACTCAGCACAATGCACACTTACTACAGTGAAATCATATGCTGAGTATTTCTTACCCAACATTCGCACTATTGGTATAGATCTTAAACAAAAAATGTCCGTATGTGTCCAGAATAGAAGCAAAATCACTTTTCCCTTCAGCGTTTCAAGCGATAATGGTTCTGTGTTAATCCATTCCTCTATGTCTGTAAAGTCCACAGCAGGAGTTTCAGGCATCGCATCCTGAATCTCTCTGTCGATCATCCCTTCGATCTCCTGCATTGCAATCTCTTCTCGTTCCTCTAAGGTGAAGACTTTCTCTTCAGATCCTGACTGTTCACTGACATCCTTATCTTCAGATTTCATAAATTTGAAACTCCGTTACGTTACTGGTTCATCTTACTTGATATCAATTGCTTTAGTTCTTCGGTGCTTTTGCCTCTAGGTTCTATCTCCAATGTCTTAGCAATGGTTTCGAGTTTTTCTCTTTCACTCACAACAGGACCAGTGATACCATTGTTTGTTGTCGTTGTTGTCGTTACTTCCTCTTTGCTATCTGTGCTTGTTGTTCCAGCCACGTTTGTTGATTGTGTGTTTGTCGTTCCATCCAATTTAAATGGCGGCGTATTCATGGCCTTACTATATTTCGTCACCTCTTCTTGTATAGTGTTTCTGGCCCTCTGATATTCGCCGAAAACTCTACCCAACGACTTGCTAACTTCTGGTAATTTTTTAGCACCAAAGAGAAGGAACATTGCAAGAAGGAGGATTACTACCCATTCACTACCTCCTATCATAAGTGAAAGGTCTGTTATCACGATTTTCCATTCTAAAATGTTAAACTTAAACTTTATCAATAATATGAGTCGCTCGTGAGTTATCAGACAGGCGAAATGTTAAATTATATCAAAGATGTTACCGATCTGTGGCTCTGTGGCATAGAGGATCATTTGTAGGGAGTTTTCCCATCAGGCATAAGAGCTATTTTGCATTGCTATTGATGCTCACTTTACTTGTTGGTCTACCATTTTTACTCCTTCAGGTTTCATATGCATCCCATGTAGCTGGATACGAAGTTTGGGTTCTAGACCAGTCCGACACAAGTACGGAAGGAGGAGGTACTCTTTACATTTACAACGGATCGGATTTCGGGAAAAGTTACAGAGGCAATCCAGAAGTTATCAACCTAGCAGATATTGCGAAAGGCATTGGCGACGGCGTAGGAAAACGACCTCATATGGTTTTCTTTAACAGTGAGCAGACATATGCAATAATTTCCAATGTTGCCACTGGACATATTTACTTCATGGATGCTGATTCTAAGGAACTCGTTTCGAGCATTCGTATGGGAAAAGATGGTGATGAAATGAGGGGTGCTCATGCTGCAATACCTGCACCTGACAGCTCCATGGTTATCGTTGCTAACCATAAGAAATTGGAGAGGATTGATACTGATTATGCTAATAATAATTATAGCTATAATCCTGATGCTGCTATTAACTTGGCAGAAATGGAAGATGAAACACATCCAGATAACTGGATAGTTTGCCCTATATTTACAACAGATAGCAGATATGTCTTTGCCACGTTGCGAGGCGGAGGTCTCTATGCGATAGATGTCAAGTCATCTCCAATGGAGATAGTTGCGTCATTCGGCAACGATCAGATTAATCCAAATGGTTGTGGTGGTGCAACTGATCAGGAAGGAAGTACGATGTACATAAATTCGGGAGGAGGAACCGGTGGTCATCCGCTCGGTTCAGATGTCTATGCTTTTGAGCTGTCTGGGCTATCAGACGATCCACCAAGTGTTTCTGAGCCTGAACGCATTCTTTCGAGGGAAGGATTTGTTGATTCTCATGGAATGTTGCTCACCAAAAATGATAGATATCTTTGGACAACTGACAGAGCAGCAAATTTGATAGAAATTATAGATGTTGCAAGCAAGGAGGTGGTCAACCAGATTGATTTAACTAAAGGAAATGATGATTCTGATCCTGCTCCTGATCTGATATTTACATCTCCACATAGAACTGTAGCCTTTGCTACACTAAGAGGCCCATCCCCGCTTACCGCTAACGTGAAAGATGTCAACAATGCTGTTGGTAGCTCGCCTGGCCTTGGTGTAATCAGGATCTCCATGGATGGAAGAACCGGCACTCTGCTGTATGTTGTTCCAATAAGTCACATCTTTGAAGGTGAGGAAAGAGCAGATCCCCATGGAATTGCCGTACGACAACTTGTATAGATACGCTGATTCGAAACTTATTTTTATGGTAAAGACAGACTAACCTTATGTCTGAACAGCAAGAGGTTCACATAGTACTTCTATCAAATGATCCTGGCAGAGCATATTCAGCACTTGTACTTGCATTGGGTAGTGTAACGATGGGAGCAAAGTGCAAGCTATACTGCACGATGGGAGGGTTGGATGTTGTTAAGAAAGGAGGCGCTTCTAAAATAACAATGCCTGGTGCTCCTTCATTGGAGAAATATCTTAAGGATGCACTTGAAGCTGGTGTTGAAGTTACAGCATGCGGACCATCAAAAGAAATGCTCAAGCAGATGGGAGTAACAAGAGATACTCTTGAGCAAGGTGTTGAGTTTGAAGATGTCATAGGATTTCTGAATACAGCACTTCCTGCATCAAAGAAAGGCGGGATGGTAGTATTTATATAAAGTAAACACGAAATAGCTAATAGATACTTATGCAGAAAGAACCGAAGATAGTAAAACAGAGGACTTCAACGGAACTATTGCAAAATAGTGTAGCAAAGTCAATCGATACAAGGGGAATGGCTTGTCCTTATCCATCTTTTGAGGCAGTCAAGAACATGAATTCGCTTAATACCAATGACATCCTTGAAGTAGTAACTGACAGTGATGAATCAGCCTTGGATTCGATACCAAGTGTTTGCGATAAACGCAGCTGGGAATTTGTGGTAATAGAAGATGATAAGAATCTGTGGCGAGTCAGGATCAAGAAGTAATAGTAAGTATTCTGTCTAGCAACTAAATTATTGTTTCTTAAAAAGCAAACAGAACACGGCTAGTAGTTTGTTGAACATTGATTAGTTATAGTTTTATGGTTAACATACTCCCATAAACATTTAATACTACTTCATCGCAGTCATACTCGAAGAGAGTTGTACAAAGTAAGGGTCAAACGTAAGGGGCAGGTGACTGTTCCTGCGGATATTAGAGAAAAAATGAATATAGAGGAAGGATCCGTGCTCGAGGTTATGGAGCATCAAGAGGGTATACTGCTAAGACCGCTGCCGAAGATCAAGATTGGAAAAGTCGTAGGCAAAAAAAAGCATAAGAAGATAATTGGTGAACTAGACCAGCTCCGCAAGGGATGGAGATGACATCGGTAGCTGATACAAGGCTACTCCTGACACTACAGTTTCCTCCTGATGCTAAGGTCAAGAATACTGTCCAGGCATTCGTTCAGAAAGAGATCTCGCATGGGATTATTTTGCCCAGTATAGTCTTAAGCGAATTTTTGAAGATAGCAGGCTCTAGAATTGGCATACAAGCAGCCGCTAGAACCATAAACATTCTAAAGGAGTGGGGAATGAAGGTCAAACCTATAGATGAAGCGTTAGCTATTGAAGCAGGAAAGCTACTTATTAAGCATACAAATGTGCCCTTTGCGGACTCTATTATAGCAGCATTTGTATCTAGTAAAATTGCAGAATATGTTTTGAGTGATGATCCACACTTCAAGATTCTTGGTGCAAAAACCAGATGGTTTTCATAAATGTAATTTCAAGGCTGTCCTTAGTTTCGATCGTTGGAGTGAGCGGGCCCGATGGGACTCGAACCCACGATCTGCGGTTCCGAAGACCGCCGCCCTGATCCTTTCTAGGCCATGCAAAACAGTTCCATTTCGCACAACTTGCTAGGCTACGGGCCCGACGATTAGATTTATCTTAGTCTAATATTTGAGTAATGGTATTGAAAGTCTCAAAGCGTGTGAAGAACGTAGAATATGCTATACGTGATATCGTTGTTCACGCAAAGAAACTTGAGAAACAGGGCAAAAAGATCCTATATCTCAACATAGGCGATCCTGTGGCCTATGATTTCAAGACTCCTAAACATGTTAAAGATGCACTAATAGATTCAATTCTGAAAGGCGAAACAAACTATGCACCCTCAGAAGGTGTTGAAGAGCTACGTAATATAATTGCGGAGAAGGAGAGGGAGAAAGGGCTTGCTGCAAATCCCAACGATGTGTTGATCACAAATGGTGTATCTGAAGCTGTTGATATGACAATGGGTTCTATTTTAGAGGATGGAGATGAAATTCTTGTTCCCGGGCCATGTTATCCACCATATTCTTCATACGCAAAGTTGCATGGCGGCAATCCTATCGAATACAGAAGTATAGAAGATAACGGCTGGATGCCGGACATGGATGATATACGATCTAAGGTTACTAGTAAGACTGTTGCTCTTACAGTCATTAGCCCTAATAATCCAACTGGTGCGGTTTATGACGAAAAGACACTTAAGGAACTGGTGCAGATTGCTGCAGAACACAATCTATACCTACTTTGTGACGAAATATATGATCAGATCATTTTTGATGACAAGTTTTCAAGCATAGCAAAGTATGCAAACGAAGTTCCATTGATAATGTTAAACGGGTTCTCCAAAGTATATCTTATGACTGGTCTAAGGCTGGGCTACATATGCATGAACAGTAGTTCAAAAGCACTTGATGAATTGCGTGAAAATATACCTAAACTAGCAAGAGTTAGGATAGCAGCTAACACACCTGTTCAGAAAGCTGCTATTGAAGTTTTACGTGGTTCAGATGATCACATAAAAGATATGGTTAGCAGGTTGAGAGCGAGACGTGACTATGTTATGAAGAGACTTGATGGAATGGCTAGACTTTCCTATACAAAGCCAAAGGGTGCATTTTACATATTTCCCAAAATAGACCTTAATGGTAGCAGATGGAAGAGCGATGTTGATTTTGTTATGGATCTGTTGAACACAACTGGTGTTTTGTCTGTGCATGGATCTGGATTTGGCAATCAGTACGGACAGGGACATTTCCGAATGGTTTTCCTACCGACATTGGACAC
>CAYJTD010000008.1:0-8546 GCA_964372525.1 uncultured Nitrosopumilales archaeon
GGATTGATCAGAATACTCTGCACGCCTTCTTCCTTAAGCGCTTTCAGGCACTGGCTACCGGAGTAGTCGAACTGGCGGTCTGTTTACAGACTTTCGCCTGCCTCTCCGATCTTTATAGCGCCACTACCCAATACAAGCACTTTTTTTATCCATTCATGTTTTGGCAATTTTCTCACCTCTTATCATTTTATCCAGCATGTCAAATACGAACATGCAATCGTAAGGACCTGGAGAAGCTTCTGGATGGAACTGCACAGCAATGGCAGGTTTCTCTTCGTGCATTATCCCTTCTACAGTATTGTCATCTGCGTTCTTGAACCATAACTTGAACCCAGTTCCCTTCAACGAATCAGGGTTTATGCAGTACCCATGGTTCTGGCTTGTGACATATGCGTTTCCATTACGCATGTCTATACATGGTTTGTTCTGCCCACGATGCCCGTATTTCAATTTGTACGTATCAGCCCCAGATGCAAGTGCAAGTATTTGGTTGCCCAAACAGATCCCAAGTGTTGGAATTTCACGGTCAAGTAAGTCCTTTGAGAGCTTTACTGTTTCATTGCAATACTTTGGATCGCCGGGACCGTTACTCAACACAACGCCTTTTGGTTTGTATGATAACACTTGCTCTATGTTTGCGGTATAGGGCAATCGCACAACTTTGTATCCTATTCGAATGATATTGCGTATTATGCTATACTTCGTTCCAGTATCAATTAACACAATGCATTCGTTGCCTTCTCCATACATTTGCGGTGATTTTATTGAAACTTCCCTTACGAAGTGTATGTCGTCGTATCTTTCACTGCTCTTTAATTCTTTAAACAGCGATACATC
Source organism: uncultured Nitrosopumilales archaeon (assembly GCA_964372525.1). Classification (GTDB taxonomy): domain Archaea; phylum Thermoproteota; class Nitrososphaeria; order Nitrososphaerales; family UBA213; genus CAYJTD01. The sequence goes on from CAYJTD010000008.1 coordinate 838, forward strand.
GTTAATATCATCCTTTGACACTTCCATGGTACCCATCATAACTCCTTTTACACGGATGTGTTTTGTCAGCTCCCTAGTATCGATACCGTGTATACCAGGTATCTGTTCGTCGTATAACCATTGATCCAGCGTTCTTTCCATTGCCCAGTGGCTAGCTAGCGGTGATAGTTCGTGTATGGCAAGTCCTTTGGGCTGTATCTTTTCTGCTTCAAAGTATTTGGGCATGCCAAGATCATCTTTTATGCTGTAACTCGGCACACCATAGTTTCCAACCAATGGATATGTCAAACAAAGAATCTGACCCCTATACGATGGATCTGTAAGTGTTTCCGTGTAGCCAACCATGCCAGTATTGAAAACAACCTCGCCTACGATCCTGCTTGGAAAACCAAAACCGATACCCTTGAATACACTTCCATCTTCAAGCACGAGTTTCGCTTTGAATCCATCGTGCTTTGGTCGCATTACTGAAATTTTTGACCCTCCGCCATTTGTAACTGATCTAGATATAAGTTTTTTGTATTGAAACAATTCGGAAAAGATAGCATATGTTCCTTGAACTACGCGTCTTTAGATAGCTTTAAAGAAGCTCTTTTGCATGGAAATTGTCCAATATAGGTGTCAACGCACCAAGTAGCATACTTTTGTTCAGTTTAACAGGAGCACTGAATTTTACGCCCAGTAAGACGCTTAACATATCAGGATCAGTATGGGATTTCCTTGCCCTTGCAAATATTATTGATGGCATGCTACTGATACATTCCTTCCATTTTTCTGTCCTGCCAATAGATGCGCTTAGATTTGTGATTACATGGTCTAAATCATAATCATACTGCTCATCCAGCAGGTTTAGTTTTACCAGAGGAACATACAGCATGCCGCCATAAACGTGATCCTGCCTCTTGATCATCTCCTGTATAATTTCGTCTTGCTTCTCTTGAGGTTGTACCTCACCATAATCTGGCTGAAAGTAGCCTGCCAATTGATTTTGTTCGTCATAAACTTTGTAGTAATACTCCTCCTGATCCATCTTCCACTTTACCATGCCATTCCTGAAATGATATGTAATAAAAATTTTTGACTTGAGATGATAGATTGTGGTTATTCATAGGTCCAAGCTATAGTAAGTATGCAGGACTGTTAACCTAGCATAGATAGTAACGATATTAAATCATGATGTTGTATGTCATATATGGAAAAATCACATATTTGTTCTACTATAAGGGGCTTCTTTCTTTTGTTAATACTTGACAGCAGGTGCAAATACAACAATCCTTCTAAAAATTCTATAGATGAAAAAGAATGAGCGTTTAAAGAGCTTTGAACTGCTCTGTCCAGCGCGTATATGCTCTTAGCATTTCCATGCTTACACTAGGTCTTCTAGACTTTAGACTATCTTTAAAGTCATTCATAGTGATACTTCTGGTCTTTGCATCATTTTCATTTGCCCTGCCGCTTACAAACAATTCATTTACGACCCTTAATTGTACCGATTGGCATATATCGCGTATGTCGCTTGCCGAGTATCCATCTGATATTTTAGCGAGCTCTTCAAGTTTTAGATTTCCATCCACGTGTAACTGTGATGTGTAGAGTCTGAACATCTGTAGCCTTGCATCTATGTCAGGTAGTGATATAAAGATCCTCTTCTGGAACCTTCGGAGGAAAGGCCAGTCTAAGCTCCATGGTTTGTTCGTGGCGCCTACAACATACAACTGCAGATCTTTTGTTTTGCTTACTATGCCATCCATTTCAGTAAGAAATTGGTTCTTAACCCTTATCTCGCCTCCAACTTCATTAGATCTTGTGCCTAGCAATGAATCCAATTCGTCTACGAACAGTATGACTGGAACGTTTTCCTTCTGGGTAGTATTTCTTGCCATTGAAAATAGCTTGGCCACATTCTTTTCCGCTTCTCCTAACCACTTGCTCATCATCGACGCTGCATCTACATTGATGAAATACCCTGCAATTTCACTTGCGGTCGCAGCAGCTATCAATGTCTTGCCGTTGCCGGGAGGGCCGTATAGCAATATACCTTTGGGCCATCCAAGTGGGAATAGATCTGGTCGTTGAGCAGGATAAACAATCGATTCATTCAACGCGCGTTTTGCATCTTCAAGGCCTACTACTTCGTCCCAACTTATTTTGGGCTTATCCTTAATGACAAGATCATCAAAATTGGCCTTCAGTGTTTCAACAGAACCGCTTGACCTACCATTACCGTTGCCGTCATGTGGTGTTGAGCTGCTGTTGCCCTCATCAAAACCCCGTGATTCCTGCAGAGCCTTTATCCTGTTCTGATATGTCTTAGCCCTGTCAACGTATATCTTGTTTAACTTGTACTCAGGGTATAATCTAACTAGTTTAAGCAGAGACTCAACAGCGCCTTGATAATGCTGTATAGCCATGCCTCGTGAACCTTGGGAGTCAAGCCTTATAGCCTCTTCAGCATACCTACTTGCTGTAGTTTCTAATTCCTGAGGTGCTAATGACAATTAGATCAATCTCCTTTACTAATATCGAAATATCGTTTACCTATACCTGAGTGTGAACCGCAGTAGTAAAAGTGGTTAAATTTATTGCACTAATATTAGTTCTCAGCTGAACAGTTGCAGTTGAAGGTAACTCGATATTAACTTGCGGCATGGTAACGGGTAATTCGTAACCTCGTCGTTCTTCCAGTTGGTTGATCTTCAATTCGCTCTTTATTTCTATTATCGAATGGTTTATCCTATCTAGTGTAGAATCAACTACTGGGACTATTCTCGAGATATCTGATTTTATTACGCGTACAGACCGCATTGCATTCTCCAATATATTGACAAATTCTTGCAGGTACCGCGCGCTGTCTATCTTTACAGATAAATTCTGCAACAACATTTCTGCAGAATTTACTATATTGAGTAGGTTTACAAGGTCATCGTACTCATCTATGTATTGTGTGGCCAACTCTTTATTATCTGACTTCATGGCTTGCATCAACGAGTCATTAACGTTTGTCTGCAGCCTATTGCGTAAAGAATGCATTGCCTTTAGTTCAGTCTCTAGGTTGCTCATAGCCTGAAAGGTACGTTCCTTTAAATCCATATCCTTTTTCAAGAGAAAGAAATTGATTGGTAACTGCATAACCATCACTACAAAAAATATGTTTGAAGAGTAGCAAAGTTGGGAGTTCTGCTACTCTTGCAAACACCTTTTACCCTACCACCCCTTTTGCAGGTTCCTCGTCTATTGTAGCGGGCAGGTCCGGGAACTTGTCTTTCATCTTGTTCTCTGCTACACTCGCCGCTTCTTCCATTATCTTGGTTGCTTCTTCATTCGCAGAATCGAAGTTTATTGTGTAACCTCCGACCTGTCCAGCGTCCATCAGTATTCCGCCTAGCATCTGAGATATTTCACCCATTTCGTTGTCCACCTCTGGCATCATCGTTGATAGTCCTGCTCTCACGTTCTTGACAACCGCCATTGCTGGGCTTAGCGTCACTACAACGTCGCCTAGTTCTGTTATCGTATTCAGTCTGATCTGTATCTGTTCCAGCGCTAGTCTTGCATGGCCTACCATCTTGCCCATCTTTCGTATCTGAGCTAGTTCATTAGACAGCACACTCGAGTATTGGGTGTCATGTTGTTGTATGGCGTTCACGACCTTTCTGAACAGTGCGTGATCCTTCTCTTTCAGTTTGTGTGATATCGAGTCCATCTTCGATATCTGTACCTGCAACCTTCTCTGCGCGTACTCTATACGAGGCTTCAACGGACCCGCCGGTTTGATAGCATCATGTAGCTTCTCACCTACACCAGGTTCGTTTGATTTCATCCATCTTGTTGCAAATGACATGTTTACACCGAACGATCTGATCCAGATACAGCACTAATACGCCTATGTGCTTGCAATTTGATTAACGCTGTAAACAATGTTTACTAAACGCAATTTTTTGAGCGGTTGTTCAAATGTATTTGGCTATGATACTTACCTTACCACATATTATGTAATTGTAAATGCAAAGCCATGACCTAGCACCAAGCTTAGAGGAATTTGGCCTAAGCAGGTACGAAACAAAGGCGTACCTGACGTTATTGAGTAAAGGCACGCTGTCTGCAAGCGAGCTTGCTTATTATGCTGATCTGCCAAGAACGAAGGTCTATTCTACGCTTACAAAACTTTCCAAAAAGGGCTTGGTAATGATTACACAGGAAAAGCCGCTCATATGCACTGCTGTATCTCCAGACGATGCCTTTGGCGAACTGCTTTCGGCGCAGGAGAGCAAGATTGGCAGCATGAAAAGTATGGTAGCAAAACTGCAGACTCTAAGCGAAGAAAGTAATAAAGCGAATGGTGTGGAAGAGCATAAGTACCTTGTGCTTGACCCAGATTCCGTTTTGGCAACTGTAAAAAAATTAATTCTTGATGCTAGCGAAGAAATTGCTTGTAGTGTTGATGCGTGGGGTCTAAAGATAATATCACAATGTAAGGATGCTGTGCTAAAATCTGTTTCCAACAAGATAAATGTAAAAATATTAATTAGCAAGGATTGTTTAGGCAATAATATACTGCCATCTATACCCTATAGCGTAAGTTTAAGGGCTGGCGACAGTGCTGCCAATCTGTTCCTAATAGACAGTTCTACTATAGTCATGGTTAATAGTAGTAATGGTAAGGGATTACTCTTCAAATCAGTGGATATTCTGAATAAAATACATGGTAAAATGTTCGATATTGCATGGGCAAGCAGCGTTGATAGACAGTCGATACCATTGCAGGGAACCAATAGATAAGCGCAATACCATTAATTGTACTAGATGGAATATTATCTGAATCATACATGGAAAAATGTTGTAAACTATTCGCTGTTTACAGAAGTTTCAATGATCAATTCATTTAATGTTTTATTTCTAGAGATAACACTAATGTAGGTGGGAAATAAAATAAACTATTGCTAATGAATTTTAGAAAAAATTACAAAAATGTGTAGAGTAGTTGATCTGAAAATTTTGGTTTAGAGATCATCAAGCAAAATGAAAACAAGATCAGCAATTTTTGTAAAAGATACTTTTATTTAGTTGAGAGTCATAACCTATGAGAACTAACGATAACGGTGATCTCTTAACAGGAATTAGGGTGGGACGGCAGGAATGATAATTCCTACTTTGCCCCAATTCCTTGCCTAGCACATACAGTTAGCGTATGCACTATGATTATTTGATCAAACCACTGGTTTAAATTTTTTTTGATCGTGACTATCGCTAGTGAGAGTAAACCTGACATTTTGCTCCCAGATTATTGTGTAATGTAAACCTGTAAACAAGCAACGCCGTGCATGTTACTTTGTATAACTTACTCATGAATAACCTGATTAATTGAAGATATACCTTGCTACGAACCAGATGCCAAAGGCGGATAGTGTAATCACAGCGAAGATAGACACGTATTTTTGGATCTGAGGCAATCTTTTCTTGCTATAAGCTAGCATGCTTGGGAACGATACGTTCCATATCATTAATGCTGTAAAGAAACCGAATATAGCAAAACCAAGTGTCGTAACCAGTGTAAGGCCTACTGTTAGCCACCAAGTTATAGTATAGGGACTTGAAATGTTTGTTGCCAAACCTGCAAGATATGATATGCTGGACTTGAGCCTTGATGTTGTATATTGATTAGTTCTGAAACTTCTGTATATAACTGCAGCAAAAACCAGCATCACTATTCCACCAGCAAGGAACAGGTTCTTACCTGCTATGTCTGATAGTATAGATGCGAACCCAGTAAAAAATATCAATGCTAAAATTATTGCATCTGCACTAGAAGCACCCATACCTGCAAGAAAACCAGAAAGACGGGAGTGGTTTGTACTGAAATAAGCAATGACTGCATTAGCAGGTCCCGGTGGTGCTGCCAATGAAAAACCTAGTGCCATACCCAGGAAAAAGTTGATGTATTCCTGTGCTGCAGAAAATTCCAAGAAACTCATTGTACTTCTGCACCTGTCAACACTTATTATGTTTGTCGAGAAAGTAATTGCATGAAAACAATTCTTGACATGGATCCTGGCATTGATGATGCTGTTGCACTTTTAATCGCATTGAATAGCTCAAAGCTAGACATCTTGGGAATTACTACGGTAAGCGGGAATGTAGATGTTAACAAGGCTACATACAACGTATTGCGATTACTGAGTGCTGCTGGAAAGAAAATTACTGTAGCGTCTGGGGCGCAAAGGCCGCTGTTCAAACGACCAATCCATGCTGAACATATCCATGGTAGTGATGGCCTTGGTAACTCTGATCTTCAGGCAAGAAAGTTACATGTGTTAGATGCACAAAAATTTTTTACTGATGTGTTATCATCTAGCAAGAAAAAAGAGATCAGTGTCGTTGCCACTGGTCCGTTAACCAATATTGCTTTATTTCTTGACAAAGATCCTTCGTTAGTGCACAAACTTGACAGGATAGTACTGATGGGAGGTGTTTATGGAATGGCAAAAAACATACGTGGAAATGTTTCTCCAAATGCAGAATTCAATGTTTATTGTGACCCAGAGGCTGCCAGCATTGTGTTTAATTCAGGTGCAAAGATCGATGCTGTAGGCCTTGATGTAACGATGACTCTAGAGTGTGCTATTGATATAATATCTCTGAACGCGATAAGCAAGATAAGGGGAAAAGGTGCTAAGATCGCAGGTAAAATATTATCATACCCAGTTTCAAAATACAGGATCTTTCATCTCCATGATGTTTTTGCACTCGCATGTTTGCTTAAACCAAGCATCTTCAAAACAATCAATTGCAGGGTTAGCATCAACAAATTTGGGAAGTTTAGAGGAAGATGCGTTACAACATTGAAGGAAGGAAATGTTAACGTATGTTCAAGCGTCGATCCTGCATTATTTACCAAATTTGTTATGAATGGATTCAGGAAACACTGATCTTACTAAACAATGATTGCACTCGTTTATCATCGAAATATTGTCGGATCTCCTTGTAACTTGGACTTCCTCTCGTCTCTTCTTTTGTAGTTTTCAATGCTCCAGCTATATTTGCCAAGAATAGTGACTCTATGTCATCAAACTCCTTTATTTTAAGTGCCGAAAAAGCGCCTACAAATGCATCGCCGGCACCTACTGTATTTACAACTCTCAAGCCCAGATCTGTAAGGTTAGGTACTGGTATGTGCGCCGTTTTGGTCTGCCAGCATAACATACATCCCTTTGAACCCAAAGTGCCTATCACTTTCTTCCCATTCAGTTTTTCTGACAACGTTTTACATGCGTTTGTAGCATCATCCATTGCTACAAGTATTGTTGCTTCGGATTCATTAAGGATGAGATAGTTAGTTTTTAATAATATTTCTTTGAGTTTATCGAACCCGTTCCTAACCAACAACCCTGGAGACCATATGATCGTTTTATCCAAGTCCCTTGCTTTGCTTATAAGCGTCTCTGCAACCTCTAAAGGTGGATCTATAACTGTAATCAACTTGCATTCATTGATTGCGTTGCTGGTAACTTCATTGTTCATTATATCAGCAGTTATCATATGATTTGCAGCTTTGTACGTTACAATGAAATTCTCGCCATTATCATCAACCACTATGTATGCCTGACCCGAACTTGCATTCTTGATTCGTTTTATCGTTGAAATATTGATGCCGTCATCTTTCAGTATTTGCACCTGCCTTTCAGCAATATCGTCGTCTCCTAATCCACCTA
>CAYJTD010000008.1:8556-20270 GCA_964372525.1 uncultured Nitrosopumilales archaeon
TATTATGCCAACTTTATCAGAACCAAGTATCTTTGCAGATGCTATTGCCACGTTTGCACCCTTACCACCGGGCACGCTTATGATCTTCTTAGCTTTGATCTCTTCCTTTGCTTTGGGGAATTCATCTACGAATATGCTTGTATCCCAGTTTATTGACCCGCTTACAAGTTCAACAACCAACAACTTTCATCTCCATTAATTTATTTTGGTTTAAGATCAATCATCTTACCTATTTCTTCACAGACATGTTCTGCCAATGCAGGAGATGCAGTAAATCCTGGTGATTCTATGCCCATGAGGTTCAAGAAGTTATTCGGATATTCTGCTATCACAAAGTCCAACTCCGTTTTTGTTCCAGGGCCATTCAACTTTGTCCTAACACCAACATGACCATAATGCATATCATCTATTTCTACTTCAGGTAATAATCCAATTATCTCATTGTAAAAATCTTCCACAGGCGTCCTGATCCTTTCTTCCTTGCTCTTCAAGTAAACTGCATTAGGTCCAACGAATATACTACCATCTAAAGATTTTGTTAGATGTATGCCTAAACCTCCACCGCCAAAGTGGGGTGCAGGGTAAACCATTGAGTTCAGCAGATATCCCTTCGCTTTATCGATTATGTAATATTCCCCTAACCATGGATGTATTTTGTATTTTGTAAATCCAACCAAATTAGCAATTTCATCTGAATACAGACCCGCACTGTTGATGACTATAGTTGAATTTAATTGCTGACCATTTGCAAGTTGAATCTTATAATCAGAACTTTTTTCTATATGATCTACCTTTGCGTTAAACATAAAATTAACACCGTTTGATTTAGCGGCATTGGTAACTGCATTGCACACCATCTTTGGGTCTGTTATACCTCCCATAGCAGAAAATAACCCGGCAGATGCTTTCACATATGGCTCTATCTGCTTTATATCATCCTTTCCAACAAGCTTTACCGCTTCAACTTCATTCAGTTCTGCCCTTTTCTTAAGTTCCTCTAACATTTTCACATCGTTATCATTAAGCCCTACCACTAATGTACCTCCGATCCTATATGGAATATTGAACTTCTTGCAAATATCATACATCAACTTGCTTCCTTTTACACAAAACTTGGCTTTCTTGCTACCAGGCTTAAGGTTTATACCTGAATGTATTACACCAGAATTGTTACCGCTAGCACCTGTAGCGATTTTGTTTTCCTTTTCTATGCAAACTATCCTCAATCTATATGCTGACAGGTAGTAAGAGATCATGATCCCGACTATGCCAGCACCTATAATTGCGACATCGTACTTATCGTTCTGCAATTATTTCATAAAGACAAGCGTCTGTACTTTAACACTTCTGATGAAGATCCTAGTTTTATGAATAACTATGAACGAACCATATATTCCCTGCCAGCAAGGTATCCTTCACAGCCACATTTGCCAGTTTCATCTTGGTGCATACAGTAATAGCATACCTGATTTTTATTGTCAGTTATGTCATCATCAGATTGTCGCCATATAATGTCTTCAGATTGTATGCCATGAAGCTCAGCACGATGACCACACCTTGTACATAATATTACTTTCACAGCATTGTATATCCTTCTATGATAATTTAGTATTTCTATTCAACTTGGTAGAAAATATAGGATCTTTGCGATATAATTAAAAATTCAAGTATTCATTGTGTATGTTCTCGTTCTCGCTATCGGAGCGAGAATTTTGAACCTAAAAACCGAGAACGAGAATGAATCGAGAATGTTTTTTGTCATTGTCGTTATTGCTCATTTATCGCATGGTCTCGGTTTCGGCTTTGATTCCAAAATCGAAGCTTTTGAACCTAATTTTCGAAACCGAATCTCCCGTTTAGGCATTTTCTAATTTTGTAGTCATGTAGTTATTGTATGACACGGGTGTTGCGTATAAACAGACGAGTGTACTTGCTTTATTTTACCGATCTAATAATTGCGAGTAAATCGATATAGCTGTTATCTATTTCACTCTTCACTTCGCATCTTATCCAAGAGTCTATAGGCTTCTTTAGTGGATAATTTGCCAGTCCCTGCTAGATCAAAAGTAGATTTGAACTTGCACTTTGCAACAACTTCGTCAACCATAAATTTAAGATATCAATCTGGTTATAAAATAGTTCCTACCAAGTAGCTTCTGGTTCAGGCAAAGTATGCTGTATACACATACTAAATATGCAAATCAAGTTTCTTCAGCATAGCCGCGTATAGAAATGGAAGTATCGTAGTTGCTTCGCCATGTATGGTGGTTTGTTTGGCTCTCCTCTTCACTTTGCCCCATGAGATTGCTTCCCTTACAAGCGCACCGCTCAAACTTCCATCATACTCTGGTGCCGTTGTAATGTATACTGCGTAATCAAGACCATCTCTAAACTGGTTCCACCATAATGTATGATGTTTTGATATACCGCCGCCGATCATTAAAGCGCCTGACTTTTTAGCACCAAATACTATATCAGCCAATTTGTCAGAATCTTTTATGAGATTTATTTTGAAATCACGATGTCGTTGCGCAAATAACCATACTTGGCTTCCAACCGCACCATCCATTATGCCAGGTACAAAAACTGGAATATTGTTCTTGCTCGCCCAGTACAGAAACGATGAATTGTTTAGTATTTTACCAAGCATTTCGCATAGTTCATAGGTACTGATCTCTTTCTTTCCTTTATCATAGATGCTTTGAAGGAACTTCTGCACTTTACTTTCAATCAGTGGCCCATAACTTGTTGTTGGAACCAAAACATTGCCAAGCCTATGTATCTTTTGCTTCGATAGTTTCTCGTCATCAAGTCTAAAATCACCTGCATAATAATTTGAATAGGTCTTTGCGATGTCATGATCTAATGCGCCACAGGTTGTTATCACTGCGTCAAACACCTTCACCTTCATCATATCCTTGATTATTCCACGCAGACCAGTTGAGACTACAGCGCCAACGAATGAAACGAACTTGATGCATTGTTTGTCATCAACCATATCACATAATATCTGCAGACCTTCTGACATATGCCTTGAAACAAAACCGCCAGAGTTGGACATCTGCTCAAATATATCGTTGATATCAGAATTGTTCTTTATGCTGATATCTTTTACACGTTTACCCAGATACTTCACGTGCTTGCTATTATATGGAGATATAAATTGTTTGAGAGCAAGGAAAAGATTATTTTATGCTATTCATGGCTTAACTGCGTGGGTAAAAAAGTAAAGGTAGCCGTAGTTGGCGTGGGCAACTGCGCTTCTGCTCTGATTCAAGGAACCAGGTATTATCCTAACAATAAGGATGATGCTATAGGATTAACAGCGTATAATTTGGCTGGCATGGAGCCAAACGATTTAGAATTTGTAGCTGCATTTGACGTTGCAGACACCAAGGTAGGAAAGGATCTTTCAGAAGCGATATTTGCCAAGCCAAACAACACTGTAAAGATATGTGATGTTGAAACTATAGGTGTTAAAGTTGAGAAGGGCAATGTGCTAGATGGCGTTGGCAGGCATCTAAGCGATGTTGTGAAAGTGTCTGATGCTTCTACTATAGATGTTACAAAGAGATTGAAAGAAGTTGGTGCTGAAGTTCTAATTAGTTATTTGCCAGTGGGAAGCACTAACGCAACAAGGTTCTATGCAGAAAGAGCTTTGGAAGCTGGCTGTGCATTCATAAATGCCATACCTGTCTTTATTGCGTCAAATATGAAGTGGCAACAGGCATTTGCAGACAAGAACCTACCAGTTGCAGGCGACGATGTAATGAGCCAATTGGGTGCTACTGTGCTGCATAAGACTCTGGTTAAATTGCTAGTCGATAGGGGAGTGAAGGTAGATGAAACCTTCCAGCTGAACATTGGCGGTGACACTGATTTTTACAACATGCTTGATGAAGAGAGGCTTGAAGACAAGCGGGAAAGCAAGTCAAGTGCTGTAAAGGCAATGATTCCTTACGAAGTGCCCATGCGTATAGGCCCAAGCGATTTTGTCCATTTTCTAGATAATGAAAAAGTATGCTATGTATACCTTAAAGGCAGATACTTTGGCAACACACCAGTAGAAATTAATGTAAAGTTGAATGTAATAGACGCATACAACAGTGCTGGAGTGATGATAGATGCTATACGTGGCACAAGGATAGCGTTGGATCGCTCTATAGCAGGTCCACTAACAAGCATATCTGCATACTGCTTCAAGCATCCACCAGAACAGATGTCATACGTAGATGCCAAGAATGCATTCATAGAGTTTGTTGAAGGCAAAAGGGAACGTTAGTTCATTAGTTATTTAGCTTAAAGCGATTTATACAGATCATTCTTAAAGTCTTCATTACGTATCTTGCGTATCTTTCTTGCATTCTCTATATCTATATCCATAACCAATATCTGTTCATTCACAGATGCGAGCGCCTGTTTCGGAACAGCGATGTTGGTCTTTTCATTATATTCCAAATCAACAATTATGCTCTTACCTCCAAACTCCTTGCTGCACACGTTTGGAGCTGCCACAGGAACCCTGTTCTCAAGCGCTCTTACCTGAACGTATAGATGCCATGGTTCTATGCCATCTTCTCTTATGCGTGATGGATAGAATATCAGGTCAGCATCCTTGCGAGTAATAGCTCTTGATACCTCAGGAAAGACGACATCGTGGCATATTGCTACGCCAAATTTGTACTTCCCAGCAGTGAATATTTCAACTTTGCCACCACTTTTTACCTTACTACGCTCGTCTCCGAATGGATGTATCTTGAACTGCCTGCCAACTATAGCACCTTTAGTGTCGATAACAGGGCACGAAATGTATGTATCGTTTTTTATCTTTTCCAAGAATGCGCCTGCTATTATGGTAGAATTATGCTCCTTTGCGGCATCAATTATACCCTTGAATTCTCCTTCGAAACTATGTATATCCTTAGGATACCACTGTTCGGGCAGGCATACGATATCAGCCTCAGCTGCTTCTGCATTGTTAAGAAGTTTTATAGCATGTTTCATTAGTTTCTCAGTATCGTCCTGCATCTTCAGCTGTAATAGCGCAACCCTGACCATACAGGAGCTAGAAACTACTCTGTAATTATTGTTTTCATTGTCAATCGAAATTGGCAATCACTTATTATGCTCACTTGATCGAGATGATAGCCTACATGGTTCATATTAAAAAAGTAGAGATCTACGGCTTCAAATCATTCGGGTATAAAAATACAATAGTTAACATGGAAAATGGCATGATCTGCGTAACTGGACCTAATGGCTCTGGCAAGAGCAACATATTGGACGCTATCATGTTTGCACTGGGCGAAAACAGTCCCAAGGCGTTGCGTGTTGATAAGCTGCAGTCTCTGTTCCATGATCAGAGTGAAGGCAGAGTTCACAAGTTGGTAAGGGCCAGTGTAAGTTTTGATAACACAGATAGAGGCATACCAATAGATTCCAACACTGTAACGATTACACGTGAGATGCCACCGCAGGGAGAGAGTCAGTATCTTCTTAATGGAAGGAAGGTCACGAAAACGACGATAACGGATCTGCTAGACGTGGTTATGGCAGCACCGAACAAACTGAACGTGGTACAGCAGGGTATGATCATGCGTATTGCCGAGATGAATTCTGAAGAGAGGAGGCGTATAATCGAGGACATTGTAGGGCTCTCATATTTTGATGAAAAGAAGGCTGAAGCAATGAAGCAGCTAGATGAGGCTGACAGGAGGCTTGAGGTTGCAATGGCAATGATGGGAGAGATAAGGAAGCGTATAGATGATCTAGAGGGCGAGAGGAACGATCAGCTAAGATTTCAGCATCTAGAGAAGGATATCAGGCGCTTCAAAGCCATAAAGATCTCGAATTCCATACGCGAATCCAGAGATAGACTGGAATCGCAGAAAATGGTATTGGAACAGAACCTTACTGAAACTGACAAGGTAGGAAAAGAATTGGAAGAGGTAAAAGCGCAGTTATCACAATTGGAAGCAGAAAAATCAAAGTTTCTACACGAAGTAGATGTTTATTCACGTGCAAAGGCAGAGGTAGACAGCGGAATTTCTAGCATAATAATGAAGTTCGAGCAGCTGAAGGCTAGTATAGCGTCAAGTAAACAGCGAGTGAAGCAGATCGGTCAAGACATTCCATCGATGATGAAGGAAAGAGAATCGTTGAAGAAACAGATCGACGGGATAAATGCAAAAATCAGCGGGTTGAATTCACAGTTAAATGTTAAGGAAGAAGAGAAGGATAAAATTGCTGGAGAACTTGAACGATTGAATTCAGAACTTAAAACATTATTGAACAGACAGTCTGAAGTAAATGAGCAGAAATTACGGCTGGAGGGACGATTGAAGGAGTTGGAGAAAGCGCATGGAAGCATAAGTATTGAGTTGTCTGCAAATGTAGAACGGGCGAAGTTCATTGCTGAAAAACTGGAAGGTAATACCAAGCGTGCAAACAGCATAAATGATGAACAAAAGAAACTGCGGATGTTAATGGATCAGCTGCAGAACCTGAAGAATGAAGAACTGGAAAAGATTACATCGTATGATCAAACTGCCCAAAAATCAGATGCGAAGAAAGCTAGGATAGAGCAGCAGATAGAGAATACATCGCTCATACTGGAAAAGGCCGGCTCTGTTGCAGTTCAATACGAGACGAAGATAAAGATGGTGAAAAACCTGCAACATGAGGATTACGCTATCGCAATGCTTTTGCAACATGCTAAGGAATTTGGCATTGTAGGTACATTTATGCAATTGATCAGGTGGGAAAATGAATATGAGCGTGCTGTTATTGCCGTAGCATCATTATGGATGAAAGCGCTTGTTGTTAAAGACGTGAAGAAGATGTTAAAGATGTTAGATCATGCAAGGGAAATGAAATTCCCCAGATTGCGAATGATTCCATTAGATATTGCGATAAGCCAGAACGATAGGAATATTCCATCATACAATGGCGTAAGAGGCCTGCTATCAAATTTTGTAACATCAAACGATGCGCCAAACTTGGTCGATTTCATATTTGGAGACACTATACTGGTAGACAATGCTGACACTGCGTATGAACTTGCCAAGGAAGGATGGAAGACGGTTACGATTGCCGGAGAAGTGTTTGAACCTAAAGCAAGTGCTGTAACACTAGATCTTAATTCAAAGATCACTGACCTTACAAAGACAATTCTTCTGGGTGAATCGATTGAAAACCTAAGGGGTTCCATTGATCTGTTAAAACAGCTTATTGCAAAGAAAAGAACCGAGCTTAATGACATGATACCAAAGATGAAAAAAATGGAGGAGAGTAGAACAGAAGCATACAAATCACTGACAGCAATTGATTCACAGATAGAGAATGTTCAGGCATCTTTGCAACGTCATGACAGAAACAGTGAGGATATACGGGCAAGGATAACATCGCTTTCAAATCTTCATGCAGACATCAATAAAAAGATGGAAGAGCTAAAAACGCAACAGGTGGATATGAATACCAAAATTGCAGAGATAAATAACAAGTTAGATGAAATAGATGAGCAGGGAGTTGCTAACAATATCAACGAAACAGGCCTTAAGAAAGTTGAGATAAGCAGAACGGTCGAGCGTATGGAGAATGAGATACGTGAACAATTTACAGTAATTTCGTCACATAAAGCTGAGATTGAAGGTTTGCTGAAGCGAATAGGTGATATTAACAACGAAATTAACAGTATCAAAGAAGAAGCAAAAGAGAAAGCTAACGCGATAAAAGAGAATGGTAGAGCGCTGCATGATGTTGAAGAAGAGATAAAATTATTCAGGGACAAGGAACAGCAGTTGATAGATACATCGGGCAACTCTATTGGCATACTGCAGGAGTATGAAGCGAAGATAAAGGTCATTGCAGATCAAGAACGCAAGACCTCCAAACAAATGAGCAACCTGGAGAAAGACATAGCATTGAACAGAAAGGAAATAGCGGATCTAACAACTAGTGAAGCCAAACTTATGCAGGAACTTACAGAATATGGTTATGGCGAACCCATTGAAGGATATAACGTTGCTATTGACATTGCAGAGCTCGTAAAAGAGTATGATTCTTTGCGTGGCTCGATAAATCAGCTTGCTGATAAAACCTATGTGCAGATAATAGATGGTTATCGTGGAATGTCGTCTAGGAAGAACCAGCTCGAAACTGAACGCAACTCTATAGTAAGATTCATCGAAGATATAGAAAGAGAAAAGAAACAGGTATTCATGGAAGCGTTTGACAAAGTAAACAAAGACGTGCGATATATGTTTTCAACCATGACTGGTGATACTGGTTCTGCTTGGCTAGAAATAGAAAATCCTGATGATGTTTTTAGCAGTGGGCTAACGTTCCTTGTGCAGTTCCCCAACAAACCGGCTAGAGAATCAACCTCATTAAGTGGAGGAGAAAAGACTGTTGCAGCTACTATGTTCTTACTTGCGTTACAATCATTGAAACCATCACCATTCTACCTCTTCGATGAGGTTGACGCACACCTTGATGCACAGAACACGGAACGATTGGCAAAAATTATCGTGGAAAAAGCAAGGATAAGCCAGATGATAATTGTTACACTAAAAGATGCTATAGTGGCAAATGCGCAGATGGTGCATGGTGTTTATCCAAGAAGCGGCATCTCTCAAGTGATAAAGTACAAGGCATCCAATATGCCATTGGCACAATAATCATTTTGGGTACAGAAAACACGAAACGTAGTGTGACTCTTCAACTTCAAGCAACTTAGGTTCTTGTTTGCAAATATCCATTGCATATGGACATCTAGGGTCAAAATTGCAACCTCCATGCATTACTTCTGCACCGGTCTCAGTCTTTATCCTGACCTTCTTTTCCACAAACCTGTTGTTAGGATCTGGTTCCGATAACGCATCGATCAGTGCTTGCGTATATGGATGCAGTGGGTTTAGTAATACCTTATCGATAGGACCTCGTTCTACAATCTTTCCCAGATACATTATCGCAATATTTTCACCAATATATCGTGCAGTTGACAGGTCGTGTGTTATGTATAGATAAGTTATGTCATGTTTCTTCTGCAAGTTCTGCATCAGCTCAAGTACTTCTGCTCTTATTGATATGTCAAGCATCGAAACGGGTTCATCGGCTACGATGAACTTGGGTTTCATTACCAATGCTCTTGCGAGTGCGACTCTTTGCCTCTGACCACCAGAAAGCATGTGCGGATACCTGTATGCAATATCAGCTACAGGTTCAAGCCTTACCTCTTCCAGTGCTTTCATAACCCTTTCCTGCCGCTCTTTTTTAGAACCTATCTTGTGCACTGTCAACGGTTCCATAACGATCTCCAGTATCCTCATTCTTGGATCAATTGATGCGTATGGATCCTGGTGAACCATTTGTGCATTGATTCTAAATTTTTTTAATTGATGTTCATCAATTTTGGTTATATCCATATCATCAAAGAACACACTGCCAGCATCAGGTTCAATAGCACGCAAAATCAATCTAGCAACGGTTGTCTTACCAGAGCCTGACTCGCCTGCAAGAACAAAAATACTTCCTTTCTCTATTTCGAAGCTTACATCATCAACTGCTTTAACAAAGCCTGTTGCTCTTGCATGCATTATCTCAGAGAACGAACGTTTTACAGGAAACCATTTCCGCAGTCCTTGTACTTTGACGAACGTGTCTGCCATAATTTACTGTATTCTCTTAATCTCACAATATATCTATTGCTCGTTTTCATATAACCAGCATCGCACATATCCGTCTTTGATCTTGATTAAAGGTGGTTCTTGCTTGCAAACATCCATTGCATGTGCACATCTGTCGTAGAACCTGCAACCTTTAGGTGGGTCTAGGAGATTCGGAGGATTGCCTTTGATGTAGGAGACTTCTTTCTTCTCATCTTTCAATCGTGGTATAGCAGCTATCAATGCCTGTGTGTAGGGATGTTTGGGCTCGTTGTAGATCTGTTCAGCGCTTCCGAGCTCGATTATCTCCCCGGCATACATTATTCCTATCTTGTCTGCAATTTCCGAAATTATTGCAAGATCATGGGTGATCAGCATAATGGTCATACCTTCCTTTTTCAGCTTTTTCAATAAATTAATTATCTGAGCCTGCACCAATACATCTAATGCGGTAGTAGGTTCATCTGCTATTACAAATTCTGGCTTTAGGATCAATGCCATGGCAATAACTATCCTTTGCTTCATCCCGCCGCTCAATTCATGTGGATACCTGTTTATTACAGAAGGATCTAAACCTACTTGCTTTACAACTTCTCTTATGCGCTCCGTCATCTTTTCCTGCGGAAATCCATGCTGTGTTAAAACTTCCTTCAACTGATCTTTTACGCTGTAAACAGGGTCAAGGGCGTTCATTGCTCCTTGGAATACCATGGCTACGCGCTTCCACCTTACTGTTTTTGTAAATTCCTTTTCGTTAATAGACGCAACATCTGTTCCATTCAGGATAACTTTTCCATCAACAATCTTGCCTGGTGGTTGTAGCATACGCATCATACATAATCCTAACGTACTTTTCCCGCATGCGGATTCACCAGCTATGCCTAACGATTCTCCATCGCTCAAGGCAAAACTAATGTTATCAACAGCTTTAACAACACCATTACTCGTAAAATAATACGCCTTTAGGTTTTCAGTCCTTAAACCTTTTTCCAACTTGAATGGATTCACTTGCGTGCTATATTACTTATGCCCCTCTCAAGAAGGCTGCTATGAATATTACCACAAGCGACATTATGAAGACAGATATCATCAGTGATCGCATTTGTTTGAGCATTGAGGCGCATGCGGAACATGATTGCTGCGTCGGTTCACCACCTATATGCATTGACAGGTGCGCCATAATCTTTGGTTTTAGTTTTACAGTAATTATAGCAGCAAGTATTATCATAGCTGCAACGATCGAGATTTTTGCCAGCAGTGATAAACCATAACTTGTGCTAGTAAAATCGGCAAGAGTCGTCATGTTGTTTACGAATACAACTCTGTACAACCCCGTTGCAATTATAATAGCTATACTTATCCATACTAACTTGAGAAAATTCGGTAAAACCTTACTTACTAACTTACTTCTGTTTGTCAGATCAACCTGTTTAAGATTTGGTGTGAGCATCATTAGATTAAATCCCAAGCCTCCTATCCAAAGCACCACTGCGCTCAAATGCAACCAGTGCAGAATTAGGTTTAGTACCATATCATGACTTGGTTGAACATAAAATTAAAGTTTGCATACAAAAACACGGATATATATGACCAGTAGATAATTCAAGCAATAAAATGACTGATATCAGAAGAACGCATTATGCAAATCAGCTAAATGAATCAGTTATTGATCAAAGTGTAAGAATTGGTGGATGGATCGAGGATTTGCGCGATATAGGCTCATTAGTATTTCTTACGCTTCGTGATGTTAGCGGAACTGCACAGGTAGTTGTAAACGATCCTAACATGTTGGAATCTGCTAAAAAGGTAACAAGGCAAAGTGTTGTGATAATTTCTGGCAAGGTGCAGAAAAGCAAAGCCAAGGCATTCCCCGTCGAGGTTAAAGCTGACCGCATTGAAGTGTTGACGAATGCTATTCATCCATTACCCGTAGACCCAACTGGACGTGTTAACGCTTCAATTGATGTGAGACTGGACGCTAGGGTGTTGGATCTCAGAAACCCAAGAATTCTTGCATTGTTTAAGATGCGACATGAGGCATTGCAATCG
>CAYJTD010000009.1:0-4396 GCA_964372525.1 uncultured Nitrosopumilales archaeon
CTGGCATCCTTTTCTTTGATTCTTGTACCTAGTTCAACATTAGCAGCTGTCTGCGACACATCTTCAAGGCTGGGCCCCTTGATAACCAAGTCTTCACTTTCAACACTTACCTTGCAATCGCCAATTATGTCTATCACTCTAGGTGACCTCTCACCAAAAAAATTCTCGATAGATATCTGTTTGCCCTTGATCTTGATCGAAATTGGAAAGTGTGCAAATACTACTTTGAGTTTGTATGTGTATCCTTCCAGTACTCCTATAACCATGTTTTTAATTACGGACCGGCATGTGTTTGTTATCGCAAGATCTTTCTTTCTCTTACCATATGGTTTGATGGTTATCTTTGTGCCATCGATTGTTAAATTAACAGGTATCTTCTCAAAGTCTTTCTTAACATTCCCCTGTGGACCACTAATCTCAAGTACGTTATTCATTAGCTTTGCAGTTACCTTCTCAGGAATTTCTACTTCTGCTGCAATGTCCTCCTTTGTTTTGGCTTTTTTACCCTTCTTTTTAGTAGACGTAGCCAACTAGAACACCTCCAAGTCCTTTCTGCTGAGCATCATGATGAGACATCACTCCTTCGGGGGTAGATACTATAAGCATGCCTCGATTGTAAGAAGGTAGATACTGCCTCTCCCAGCTCGTATATTGATCCTTCTTAACGCTGAACCTAGGCATTATAACACCACATTTGTTAATCTTTGCAAATAGATTGATCTTAAACTTCCCACCTCTGCTATCATCTACATGCTCATAATTTTCTATATAGCCATGATTCTTTAGAACTTTCAGCACCTCACCGGCAAAGTTTGATACTGGTGCTACAATGCACTCGTTCTTCTTTCTCATCTCATTATTATACACGGTTACAAGGAGGTTTGCAAGTACATTTAGTGCCGGCATAATATTCACTCGTATTTCCTGAATCCCAGTTGTATCGCAACTTCCCTGAAGCACTGCCTACACAAGTTGAGATCATAGCTTCTCACCATAGCGTTGTACGAACCGCATCTTTTGCACCATCTAGAACCTTTACCATGCTTCCTGATTTTTCTATTTGTAATTTTGAAATCTCTAATCTTTACCATTTAAACAACCTCTACTTGTAATTCATTTTTAAAGAATACTATCGCTTCATCTTTCGTTATTCTATGTTTCCTCCCTATCCTAGATGGTATTTTACTTCTCCTAGAAACTCTGTAACCTGGCCTTTCTAACGCGATGGAAACATCCATACCAAATATACCGATCTCGGGGTTGTATCTTACACCAGGTATGTCGATATGTTCTTTTATTCCAAATGACACGTTACCAAAATTGTCAAAAGATGATGCTTTTATCTGGTTATTTTTTGCGGCGAATAACGTCTTGAGCACTTGAACGGCTTTTTCCCTGCGGAGAGTAACCACGACAGCAATAGGCTCTCCTTTATGAATGCCGAAATCTCTAATAGTATCTTTTGCAATTCTATTACTGGATTTCTGGCCAGTGATCTCCTCCAGTACTTTACCGGCTCTTTCTATAGGTTCACCAGATTTACCAACACCGATGTTTATCACTACCTTGCCTACACGTATATTTCTCATTACATTTTCCTGTTTCAATGTTTGAGCCATGGCTATCACGCGATTTTTATCAGAGGGTTGTCTGTACCCACAGCCATCACCATATCTATAGGTAACTCAACCTTTAGATCCTCAAGAACTATCAACACACGTTTTGGAAGTATAAAAGTGCCTTCTCTTATCTCATCAACCTTACCTAGAGTACCAGCATTGTCGCCGCTTATTACTAACACAATTGAGCCTTTGTCTAGTTTTATTGTTTTAGTAACTTTCTGTTCTGGAACAGTGATTAAACACGTATCGTGAACATTCACTTTCTGCTCATCGATCAACGTCCTCCCATCATGAAATCCGTACTGTAATTTTTTATTCTTGGTAGTAAGTTTTCTTGTTACCTTGCATAGTTTAAGTGTCTTTTCTTCCCCTGGTATTTCTATAGGCTTCACAATCAATCCATCCTTGGGTACCATCCTGTAAGCTTTACCTATAGATGATATTTCGATCACATCCATAAGACCAACAGGGAAGTTAATACTTCTCCTAATCACACCGTCGATTTTTATATCACCGGATGTTACAACATGTTTTGCTTCTCTCATAATACTTACAGCTTTCAATATATCCCTGAGAACAATACCCAACGGGTATGCTTTTGCAGTGGGATGTGTTCCAGGACTAACCATGAGTGCAAACCTCTTCTGCTTCCTACCGATCTGCCAGAACGCAGGTGCCAGCTGCCTCTTCATTCTTGTGCTTTTACCCATTTTCCCCATATCTTACTCACTTTTTCGTTTCCTTTCTAATATTGATTGTCGCCATTTGTCGTCCAAATTAAGACTCACTATCATTACGCTTGACGCATGTATAAGGACTGGAATGTTGCCTCCTCGAACCTTCTCTCTTTGGATACCTTCTATGGAAAGCCTTCCACTCTCTGTGTATACCTTGGTGATCTTACCCTCTATGCCTTTATACTCACCACGTAATACTTTTACACTATCACCATGCTTGACCCTAACGCTTCTCGTTCCATACTGTGATCTTAGATCTGGCGATAGTCTAGCACCCAAATGTTTGGACCTCTTATGTGTAGGTGCATCGTAGATCTGTTTCAACCTAGTTTTTGATGGTTTCACCATAACTAACTACACCTATACTATATTATCATGGGAGCCAAATTCGCTATTCTTGGCCACCTTTCTGCAGCTTCAACAGCAACTGGACCCTTTATGTCTGTACCTTTGATCTCACCTTCAGGTGTAACCAAAACACCGGCGTTGTCTTCAAATGTAACTCTCAAACCTCCTAATCTCATTATCGGGTATTTCTGCCTAACAATAACAGCACCAAAGATCTGCTTTTTCAGCTCTGAAGGTCCTTTCTTCACTACAACTGTTACAAAGTCACCGACTGCAGCTGTTGGCAGCCTGGATAGTCTTCCCTTGTATTTCGTAACTTGTATTACTTGCAAAATCTTCGCACCCGTATTGTCTGCACAAACAATATTTGTATTCACTGGGATTGCCCTAGTTATGTAGGGTTTGAACTCTTCTACTCCTTTCGCAGAAACGGCTCTACTTTTAGACATCTTTACCTCTTACCTCAATAACGACAAAAGATACTGTCTTGCTAATCGGTCTACATTCTGCAATTCTAACAGTATTACCTTCCTTGACATCCATACACGGTGGAAGATACGCGTGGATCTTGCTTCTGCTTCTTTCATACCTTTTATATTTTTTAATCAAATGCGGATATTCAAGTTCAACAACTACCATGTTTCTTGCTTTACTGCTTACCACGTTACCGGTGAACAATCTGCCCCTAACACTAAGCACCCCATGAAACGGACAGCGATCGTCTTGGCAATCTTTCACAGAAGGTTTAACTGTAACACCTATATTTCTAGCCATGTCATATCAACCTCTGTATCCTGTCCTCAGGTCTGCCAGCTAGATCAGAACCGTTAATCGAACATTGACTATTATCAGGCAACCTTAATGCCAACTTGATGATTTTTTTAGGAACCATTTTCATTCCATTGTTAACCTGCAAGACAAGCATATTCTTGGTTTCGTATACAATTTTGCCACCCATGTTCTTCAATGAAGGATCGTTGCTTTCAACTATCTTCGCGTCAATCCCTATCAATTCATATGCGATTACGTTCTGTGAAGTAATGTTCATATCCTCTTACCCCTTTCTCGAAGTATAGTCAGAACCCTAGCGATATCACGTCTACGGTATCTAACCTTTCCACCCTCCTTTCTCAACGTACCTTTTGCAGCCTCAACCTTCAGCTTACCAAGATCTGCTTTCAACTCGGAGAGTTTGCCCATTAGATCCTCGTCGTTCATTTCTCTTAGATCCTTAAGCTTCATTCTTGCCATCTTCATGCTCCTCTTCAGTAGCATCTATATTATTACTATCAATCAGTTCAAATTCTGGCAGTATGGCATCCTTATATGCTATTTTGACAATTATGCCGTACATACCCATCTTCAGTAAAACATGAGCAATTGCTTCCTTTACAACACGTTTGGCTATATCACCACTCTTTGGTACTATTCCCATACTATACTTTTCAAAATGTGATCTTTCACTTCTAAGCTTACCAGAGATAGTAATTTCGGCACCCAACGCACCGCCATGCATTATAGTATTAAGTGTCCAGAAAGCTGCGCGTCTGAACGCTGTACCTTTTGTTATTTGCTGAGCTGCTCTGTTGGCCATAATCCTGGGATTGAGTTCAGGAATTTCAACTTCTAGTACTGAGATCTGCGGGTTGGTAAGACCAAAGCGTGTTTCCAATTTTTCTGTAAGATCCT
>CAYJTD010000009.1:4406-20223 GCA_964372525.1 uncultured Nitrosopumilales archaeon
CAATGACAAGACCAGGCCTCGTAATGTACAAGGTTATTCTTGTACCAACAGGAGTTTTTTGTATGTCTACACCTCCGTAGCCAGCATCAACTAGTTCCTTCGCAAGAAACTCGTCTAGTTCCATATTCCTGTAATAATTATTCATAACATTTTTTATTGCAGACATTTTACTTCTCCATTCCTACTACTTCTACATGTACTAGTGTGTTGTTTTTTGCACTGTTACGTCCATATGCTCGTGGCGTAGACCTTTCAATCTTGACACCAGGATATGCAGAAACATGTATGAGTTTCAATCTATCAAGATCCATTCCTTTGTATTCTGCATTAGCCTCTAAATTGTCTAACAATCGTAAGAATTCTCCCGAAGTTTTAACTGGAAATCTTCCTGCAGGAAAACCTTGCAGGTTTGATCTATGACCAACTTCATTCTTATACCTTCTGTAAGCAACCGGCTGTTTCAACACGACAACATTTTCAAGAAATTCTCTTGCTTTATTCAGGTACATGCCTCTAATTGCAAGTGCAACTTCTCTAGCATGTTTATGCGAGATCTGTGTTTCTCTTAGACTTGCTCTGACATGTTTATTTTTTTCAAAATTGCGGAAGGAATAAGAAAAATCTGGCATAAAAATCACTTCAAGGGGACGTAGAGGCTTGAACGTGAAGAGCCTACACCGGGAGCGCCATGGACGACACGTTTGTTGGTCATCGCGTATTCACCCAAGTAATGACCGATCATCTCTGGTTTTAGCTCAACTGGTGTAAAGTCTTTTCCATTATGAACATGAATGGTCAGGCCGACCATGTAAGGTAATATTATAAGATCACGTAAATGTGTCTTGATAGGATTTTGTGAATTACTAGCATTCTTGATCTCTTCGATTAATTTACGTTTCTCATCTGTTATACCCCTAGTAAGCGATCTTCGCTGACGTGCTGGTAAAATAGATAGTAAAGTATCTAAGGACATCGCTTGTAATTCTTCTAAGGTGCGTCCTCTATACTTGAATTCTCTAACCATGTAAACACCACGCCCTATAAGCTTTTATTAAATCTAACGTATTCATTTTACACCAAGCCTAGTTTTGTAGCTAGATCTCTTGCTGCATCAGCTTCTTTCATTCTAACAAATGCCTTTTTACCGTAAATTGTCCGCGCAGTGTTAACAGTATCAACATCAACATCGTATAGCGCCTTTATCGCTTCCTTTACGCTCTTCTTATCAGCACTGTCGTGAACTATGAAGACCATCGTGTTCTCCTTCTCTATGAGTGCCAATGTTTTCTCTGTCATATACGGGTTCATGATTAGTTTACTCGCCTGCTCTGCATTCATTTACTTACCAACTCCATTATTTCTAGTACAGGACTGGTGAGTAACTTTAGATGCTCAATAGCGCCTTTTGACCAGAGAACGAGTCTTGCAGGATGAGAGCCCGGCGCCAGATGCAAAACGCTGAGATTCTTTACTGTAGTGGTGTCTATGCCTAAAATAGAACCTGCAGCTCTGCCTATACCTTCGTCCTTGCCAACCACTATCAACACACTTTTGCTTACACGACTGACTCTTCCACGCATTCTGGACTTGCCTGTTCTCTTCTTCCATCCTTTTCTGACTCTTTCTACATCATCAGATAGATTCAATGAATTAATTACATTTTGCAGATCCTTAGCTTTGCTAATGTGACAAATATCATCGCTTACAACTAAAGGAAGATTTTGGACTTTGCTTATGTTATGCCCTCTAGAAGCAACTATTTCTTTCGAGGCAGTTGCTGCTATTGCACTACATAATGCAAGCCTCTTCTCCTTCTTGTTCAGCCTTTTAGCAATATTCTTGTTGGACACAGGAGGATGTGCCTGTCTTCCCTTGATAACACCGCCTACACCAGCTGCCATTCCCGATCTGGGAAAACCAGAACCTTTCACTCTTGCCATTCTTGCAATGCCGAGGCCCGTGTTTCTAGACATTGCACTGGTTCTCTCGCCAGCCAACGGATCTCTTCCTTGTGGCTGAAACGATTGTGATTGAAGATTTACAAATGCCTTGTGAATCACATCTGGTCTGTATGGGGTGGAGAACACTTTTGGAAGTTCCACATCATCAATTTTTTTTCCGTCAAGCGAATAAATAGGTACATTCATCACACAACGACCTCAACTATCTTTGGTTCTACTGCTTTAGAAGCCTTTGACCTTACGGGATAACGTATTTTGATCAACCTTTTTACCGCTCCTGGTACGGATCCTTTGATTATGATGTAATCACCATTCACAACACCAAAGTGACCAAAACCTCCAGCAGAGATAAGTTCCTGTTCTTTCTCTGTAGTATTACCAACAATCAATATTCTCTTGTTATACTCAAGCCTCTGGTGCAATCCTCTTTGTCCCGCTCTCGGAACTGTGTACATTATAGTTGAAGGACTGATTGGTCCGAGAGTACCTACTGCTCTTACACTCTTTCTGGATTTGTGTTGCTTCTTCTTAACACCCCATCTTGTGATCGGTCCTTCAATGCCTTTGCCTTTCGTTATTGCGCTTACATCAACATATGAACCAACTTGGAACAAATCCTTGAACTTGGCTTCTTTGCCTAACAATTCCTTCAGATAATCAAACTGTGTCTTTATATCGCCACCACCAACTCCTATTTCAAAAACAAATGGTTTCTTTTGTGATAAACCCGCGTCTCTTGGTATTACCGCACCTATAGCCATCAGTAGAGAGATTTGATCGATCTTCTGCTGAGCCTTGTTCAAGGTAGATTCTGGTGGAGTCTGTTTTGCTCGTATCTTACGACTAAGCTCTTTAGGAAGTTCTGATGCAAAAACGTCAAAGACAGATCGAAAACCATGTGGAGTTTTTTCATAACCGCGGAAACCAATAATTTTAACAGGTGGAGTTGAAATGATGGTAGCAGAATTAAAAAGTGGCTTACCAAAATTTGGGGTCTTCTCTCTGTCATCAATTGTGATTACATGTATGTTTGCAGCCTTGAACCCAGCAAAGCCAAGAAGAACTGGTTTTTCACTGATAACATCAGGCCATGTTCTTATACGTGATTCAAAACTTCTAGCTCTACCTCTTGGTAAATATGCTAAACTACCTCTTCTAGGTGCACTATGTTTTCTATGACCCATTGTGCGCGATTATACACGCCCCATTATAAATTTATAACCTACTGTAACATCCCAGCTAATTCTTCTTAACGGCACAATGTTTGATCATATTTTTGTGCACAGAATAGTATGCAAAGACAAGTACGGCTAAAGATGCAATCTTTAATGGAACCTGATAGGTGGTTAGAAAAGATGATGCCAATATACCCGCACCTCCAAAGGTGGAAATAATTGTGAATCCTAATGACGAGCAACCGCATACGCCACTAGCAGTTGCTATGAAAGAACCTGATAACCATGTTCCACTTTCTTTCAATCTCACCCCTATCGTTCGGAACATATACACGTTCATGCTTATGACTATGCCTAGTAGTGCGATTATAGTTGTTGAAAGTGCAAAATTTGTATATGTGTCAGTTGGAACATGGAAGGCCAGCAAGGGCGAGAAAAAGAGATACTCGTCTAACATGTTAAAGACTACGAAAAATATGGCTGATACTGCTACAGCTATTCCAATATAGGGTTTGTTTGAGAACACCATTCGCATAGTGCTAACATTGCTCATATAATCAACTCTCCAACATTTCGTCAAGAACCTGTTTGAATACAGTGTATGGCTGTGCCCCTGGCACAGCTTTTGTTTCGCCACCACTATTAATTATTATGAATGTAGGTGTTCCAGTAATACCGATAGATTTTCCTTGTTCAAAATTTTCTGTTACTTGCTGACTGTATTTTCTTTCATCAAAACATGCATTGAACTGCTGCATATCTAGACCTACTTGAGAAGCAAACTTCTTGATGTTATTAATACTTAGCCAACCAGAATTGACCGCACCTTGATTTGCGTATATATAATCATGCAGCTCCCAGAACTTGTTCTGTTCCCCAGCACAGTACGTTGCTATGGCTCCATTAATAGAATCGTTTCCATAAATTGTAAAGTCCTTGAAAACAAGTTTAACTTGACCTGTGTTAATATAATTCTCTACTATCAATGGTTTTATCTGTGTGGCAAATCGCTGGCAGTTAGAACATTGGTAATCACCATATTCAATTATGGTAATAGGTGCATCCATAGAGCCTAGTACCGGAGAACCGTTTAACATCATTGAATGTAATCCTTGGTCATTGCTTGTATCTGTTGGTGCAATTGATGATTGTTGATCAAGATGTGTGCCAACGTTTACGAGTGTATAAGCACCTATACCTACGCCTACAGCACCAACTATTATCGCTATGATAGCAAAACTCTTCTTGTTACCCTTACTCAATACAATTGCTAGTTGCTTAATCAATAAATGTATTTCCCATGACCGTTCAACATAATTTAAATCATTTATGCGCTAGATAATTTAGTAAAGCTAAGCAACCAAGTATAGCCTCTTCAAGTCGCACTGTCTCAGTAGCTTGCGTTGGAAAGAAGTTAAGAAAATACTCGGTAAATTCTTTTGGGTGCTTTCGCTCATCCTTAAGTATTTCAGTTAGACCACGGTTTGGTGAACCAAAAACTATCAATACGCTGGTTACATTCTTCAATTCTTTACAAAGTTGTTGTTCAAACCTTTCTAGAAATTCGCCTTCTCGTGAAGTAAGCACCGCCACGTTTGCAGTATTCAAAAGATCACCTAAGTTCTGAGCCACATTTACCTCATAACCCCAGTATTCGCTGACATCTTTCCATGCAATTGCCTTACACCGCAATTTAGGATACTCGGCAGTAAATTGTACTGTGATTCGATTCTTGTCAGGCGCAGAACCTTCCAATGGAATCAAGGAACTTAAACCTGCATCGACAAAATATCTTCCCTTTACATTAACTACTATTGCTTGCCTAATTTCTCCCATTTTGATCTTTTTTATATCTACTACTGGTTTATGATGTGGTGACTTTAATGGATGCAGCAATCCTGCAAAACGAAGTTCATCTTGCATAGGATATAGACTTCTTCTTAGATACGGTGGTGTGTCAAGAAACTCCAAAATAAGTTTCAGTAATTTTCTATCAGAGCTGTAATTACGTTCTGTATCCCTATAGATGTAAACCCTGCGCACTTTGAATATTGAAAATGCCCTTGCAAACTGTGCAATTTTGATGCTTTTATCTCTTCTTGTCTGTTCATCTACTAGTGCAGAATCAGGTATAGCAACCCAAAAATCCAATAGTCTTCATCGTTTAGCAGATTATTATAAAGGTTAAGTCTGTTTACTATTTGAAGCATGAGACAGGAATATTTGATAAGGTACTAACTCAGACTAGTTTGTAGCATGGATATGAACATAAATTAAAAAATCTAAAATCGGATATATTACAATGAAGTATAGTAAAATAGTCTAGTATTTGATTCTATTTAGCTCTTCATTTCTCTGGCCTTGGCCGCATACTTTTCCACTTCATCATCTTCAACTTTACGCATTCTTTTTTCTTTACTATCTATTATTGCCATCTTTATGTGCTTGGTTCCCACCTTGTCTTCACTTACCAAGTATATCGATTGAGCTGCCAAAATACATGCATCATCCATCGAAATATCTCCCGTATAGTGCTTCTCCAAGAATTCAGTTACTTGGTCGTGGCCACCGCCAATAGCAACTGCATCAAATCCTATATACGTACCGCTAGGATCTGTGAAGTAAATATTACAACCATTTTT
Source organism: uncultured Nitrosopumilales archaeon (assembly GCA_964372525.1). Classification (GTDB taxonomy): domain Archaea; phylum Thermoproteota; class Nitrososphaeria; order Nitrososphaerales; family UBA213; genus CAYJTD01. The sequence goes on from CAYJTD010000009.1 coordinate 10,185, forward strand.
GTCAACGCCGGCAATTATGAGTGCAACACCAAAAGGTCTTACACCTGCATATTGCGTAAACTGCTGTGCCAGATCTGCAAGACCTTTTGCTATGCCTTCTACATCGATGGCTTCATCATAGACTAGGCGATTACTCTGAGATGCAAATCTTGCATGATCTACTTGTATTCTAGCGTCTGGTATGTAACCTGCTGCAGCAACGCCAATATGATCATCTATTTGAAATATCTTCTGTGTTAAAGCTGTACTTTGTAGTTTCCTCGCTTTTTCTTCAACAGCAAGAACAACGCCGTCCTTGCCCTTTATACCAACGGCTAAAGTACCTCTCCGTACTGTCTCGATAGCATATTCTACTTGGTATAGCCTACCATCGGGAGAGAACATAGTCGTCGCTCTATCATAACCTGCTGCTGCGGGTAGCAATTCAGAGTCTTTCATTTGAAGGTGTCATTTAAAAGTTTCTTATTCCGATGTACTGGTATGGAAGAAGAGATATTTTTCTACGGACACCCGAATATCAGAGCAATGCATGAGAGGACGATCGAGTTAACAAAAGCAAAAGAGATCACTTTACGAGGTGATTGTATAATAGGTGTAAACGCAAGTAAGGCATGTATAGATCTTTCTGATACCTTCAAACGCAGATTGAGTGATGAGAATTCTTTTGTGAGAATGTCATTAATTGTGGATGAGCGTTCATATAATTTTACTGGATTTGGTAGTTCCTCCCTTATCCTTACTGACAAGCATGATATTGTGGTGAGGAAGAGTGGGTTTGTATGTCCTAGAACAATGGCCATACGGTGTAACAAGGCATCAACAAACATACCAAAAAATGTAGTTCAACTACTCAAAGATCCTATGACGAAAGGAATACTGCATATAATCATTGAATAGCATGTTGTTTTATGAATTAAATAACCGTTAAGCTATTTCTTGATTTTTTCTCCAGTCAGTTCCTTCATCATATCCATGAACTCTTTCTTCTGAACCATTTCAGCTAAAGCCCTGTTAATGATCTCCAACACCGTATACTCCTTCCCATGTTTTGTATTACAATAAGGACATACTAAACCAGTTGTATACTTTATAGTCGTACCATATCGATCAATAATGGAGTTAGTGATTTTAAGTAATTTTACAGCTGTTTCATTTATTGCTCTACTATATTTGTTCGAATCGAAAGAATTCTCAAACCCAAGAAATTTCGCAGTTGCTGCATAATACTTTAGTACCGCCCCCCTAACTTCCTGCACGCGCACAATCTCAATCAGACCGCAATCCTTCAGTATATCAATATGATGTCTCACTGTAGTTGTAGCCTTCTCGTAGCCAGCCTTTTTGAGTTCCTTCGCAATATTCTCCGTAGATAAAACTTTATGTGATAATATTGAAAGAATAGTAGCACGCGTCTCATCTTCTAAGGCCTTTGATCTGTCAACACTCGTGGTTATAACATGGCTGATTTTGGCATCTTTCTGGAACAGAGTTGACAATTTCTTATCGTTCCGTTATTATGTCCTACAGTTAAAATTCCATATGTTGCATTTTATTGTCTTATGACAAAATATTTCCAACATTACGATATACTTGCTACCGTTATAGTAAAATATACTATATTATGAAAAAATACATTTTATTATCAATAATATAGTAGCAAAAGAACCTCCCCCAGAAAATGTTCCCATACGCATGTTCGCGATTGAGTGTTCATACGTAACCGTGCCCTTCTATGCATAAACAGATAAAGCAATTATTGACCTACTCGCCCTTCATCTGTGCTCTGGTCTTAAACAGCGGCTTTATACCAAGATTGGTATAGTTACCTGTAGAGCATGTAAAACACAGTTCTTCTTTTGGCAGACCTATTGCATCAGCGAGGTTATCCGTATCGTTATACCCAACGAAATCAGCGTCTATAGATTTAGCAACTAGTTCTCCTAAATTTTGTTTACCGTTACCATTTGTAACTCTGTATGCTAACAATTCTTCTTGTGAGGGAAAGTCTATACCTGCATAACATGGGTATGTGATTGGAGGATATGATACAACCATACTTATCTTCTTTGCACCAGCCTGTCTCAATGTTTTAACTATCGCAGCAGAGCTTGTGCCCCGAACAACGCTGTCATCTACAACGACCACATGCTTATTTTCAATAACCTCTCGTATAGGTATAATCCATCTTGTTATCTCAACCCTATCACTATGATATGGTTCTATGAAACTTCTGAAAGGCCCCTTCCTACTGTACCTATCCTTCAACAATCCCTCCTCAAAAGACACGTGCAATTCTTCGGCATAACCAAGTGCAGCAGGTCTAGCAGAGTCCGGAACCGGAATAACTATATCAGCATCCGATAACGGGAACTTCTTTGCAAGGTATTTGCCTATTCTCTTCCTTGCAAGGTATATGTTAATACCTTCCATTACGCTTGTTGGATGTGCAAAGTAGGTGTATTCAAAAGCGCAGTGAGCATGTGGTTTCTCTGTAGCAAAAATTTCATGTTCGAGACCGCGGTCGCTCATTTTGATCAGCTCGCCGGGTTCCACATCTCTTATCAGTGTGGCACCCACTGCCGATAGCGCGCAAGATTCTGATGCGACTACGTACGAGTTTGTGCTTTTATGGTACCCCAAAACCATCGGTCTAAAGCCCTTTGGATCTCTTGCCGCAAAGACATATCCATGATCCGTGACAAATGTGAAACAGAAGGAACCTATCATTTCACCCTTCAAAACACCAAGTGCTTCACCCATGTTACCTTTGTCATTTAATAAGGTCACAATTCTTTTTGCTGCCAAAAGCGTATCGTTCATAGTTTGTGGGGTAAATGTGCAACCCCCAACCATGTTTGATAGCTCATCAACATTTGCGATTGTTCCATTATGTGCTACACACAGATCCTTGACCCTCAACGGTTGCGCATTTTCCAAGTTACTCTTCCCTACTGTAGAATATCTGACATGGCCTATAGCAGCGTGTGAAACATACTTTTCTTCTAGAATATTGAACTTGCTGGCAGCCTCGGAGACAAGACCTATCTCTTTGTAGGGCGTCCTCTTGGGAATTGCAACTCCCCACGCCTCCTGCCCCCTATGTTGCAAGGCTCTCAAACAATCTATTACCATGGGGATGACATTCTTGCCATCCAGCGAGAAGATTGCAACCACACCGCAATTCTCTCTAACCATGCTCAATTATTCCCTCTAACGTGTTTACCCATGCATCTTCTGCTTTATCAATGCTCACATTTACCGCATCCTTGCTACCTTGTATGAACCTTATTGAATTGCCTATTGCCTTCCCAAGTATACCATGATGAATGTTGTTATCCTCTAACAAATCTTTAACACCAGAAAGTCGGGTATCTTCAACTGATAAGATAAACCTTGAATGTGATTCTGAGAACAGTAGATCATCGATCCTAGAACATTCACTTGGAACGTTGGTTAACTCCACTTCTATGCCAGTGTTACTTGCTATACACATCTCTGATACTGCTATCCCAAGTCCTCCCTTCGAGCAGTCATGTACTGAACGTACATGATTATTCCTGATTAGATTTAATAGAGTACGAATCACCTTTCCGTCGTATGATGGATCAACTTTCGGTACGTTCCCTCCAACAATACCATGAATATACTCGTGGTACTCTGAACCTCCCATATCATCCTTGGTAAGACCGATAACAAGTAAAAGATCATTTTCGTTTATTATAGACGTTCTTATCTGTGAAGCATCGTCGATCAGCCCCACTACTCCAATCACTGGTGATGGTTTGATCGGACCATTGTCACTCTCGTTATAGAAACTTACCTTGCCACCTACACATGGAATGTTCATCATTCTGCCGTAATATGATATACCCCGTATTGCCTCTGTAAACGTCCAAAATATTTCGGGATCTTCAGGGCTGCCAAACTGTAGGTGATCTACCATGCCAATAGGTTCCGCACCTACTGCAACCACGTTTCGACAGGCTTCAGCAAAGCATCCCATAGAACCATGGTAAGGATCTAGATAGCATTGTTTAGAGTTACCATCAAGTTTGAAAGCAAGGAACTTCCCATTATCCAGCCTCAATACAGAGGCATCGCCATAGCCCGGCTTGACTACAGTTCTAAGACCTACTTCATGGTCATACTGCTGATAGACCCACCGTTTACTTGCTATCGTAGGATTGGATAGCATGTTCAATAATATTGTATTAAGATCAGTAGGGATTGTGGGTTTCTTTACTTTCTGAAGTTGTTCGATATACTCTGGTTTCTTAGCAGTTCTGTTTGCCAACGGAGCGTTTGCAACCAGCGATGCAGGCATATCGGCTATCACATCGCTGTTGTAGCGCACGACCAAATTTGTATGGTCTTTAACTTTGCCTATTATAGAATAGGTGATTTCGTACTTATCAAATATAGAAAGTAATTGTTGCAAATGAGATTCATCTACGACATAAAGCATTCTTTCCTGTGACTCGGAGATCATCAGCTCTGTGGATGTCATTCCTTTTTCTCTAACATGTATCTTTGAAATATCGACATCAATTCCTTTACTGATCTTATCAGCTGTTTCCGAAAGGCAGCATGACAGTCCTCCACCACCTAGATCTTTCACAGCTTTTACACATTTAGTTTCTATCACTTCCATTGTTGCTTCAATAAGTAATTTTTCTAAAAATGGATCTGGTATCTGAACTGCTGAACGGTTCTCTTCTTCTAGAGCTTTTGATGCAAATGAAGCACCATGAATTCCGTCTCTACCAGTAGAGCCCCCTGCAAGAACGACATAATCTTCCTTATCAGCTTTAGAGGTCACTATATCCTCTTTTTTTCCTATGCCAATACTCGCAACATCAACGAGACAGTAATGTTCGAAAGAATTGTCAAACTCAACTTCACCAGCAACTGTTGGTATACCTAAACAGTTACCATAATCTGCAATACCTCGTACTACATGTTTGAAGAGCCATCTGGCATGGTTACTTTTCGTGATATCGCCAAATCGTAAGGCATCAAAAACTGCTATAGGCCTTGTACCCATGCTGAGAATATCTCGTATTACGCCACCTACACCAGTTGCAGCACCACCATATGGTTCCACTACAGAAGGATGATTATGACTTTCGATATGTATGGTTACGACATAGCCATCATCAATATCTAAAACACCAGCATCATATCCCGGACCAACAATAACACGCTTGCCTTCAGTAGGCAATAACTTCAGATAGGGTTTAGATGATTTATAGGAGCAATGCTCCGACCATTCAGCTTCTACAATGCTAAGCTCAACATTGTTTGGTTGTCTCTTTAATTCATTCTTGAGATAAACACGTTCTTCTTTAGTCAGACTCATTTCTGCTCATCCATATAATCAAGCAATGACTTGAAGATCAGCAGCGCATCATCATCGCCATAAGGATTCAATATGCTCTCGCTTGCACGTTCTGGGTGAGGCATCATACCAACAACATTGCCTTTCTCATTACTTATACCAGCAATTCCATGAGCAGAACCGTTGGGATCGTCATCATAGTACTTGAAAACTATCTGATTATTATGTTCCAACATGTCCAATGTTTTAGGATCAGCAACATATCTTCCTTCTTGGTTTGCTACCGGGATACTTATCTGTTGTTTCGGTTTCAATGCATGTGTGAATGGTGTTCTATTGCTTTCAACAGTAATTTTGGTCCATTTGCAAACAAATTTCAGTGAATTATTTTTCATCAATGCGCCGGGCAGCAAACCAGATTCAACCAAAATCTGGAACCCGTTGCATACACCTAGTACAGGTCTTCCTTCATTTGCCAGTCTTTTTACTTCCTTCATCACTGGACTAAATGCTGCTATTACTCCAGCTCTCAACCTATCTCCGTAGGCAAAACCACCTGGTAAGATAATAGCATCATAACCTTGCAAATTCTCATGTGTGTGCCATACGAATTCAGCCTCTGTATTTAGAACTTTGTGGAGAACGTGATGGACATCTTTATCACAGTTACTACCAGGGAATACAATGATCCCTATTTTCATTCTATAGCTCTCGCAATGCAATTTTGCTATAAATACCTATTGCATGGTTTAACAAATGTGTAAAAGAGCTGATTAATTCTTAATTTGAACCGTGCCAATAACTTCAACTTTGCAGTTACTTACTACAGGATTGTAAATCCGCAGTTCATTACATAATTTTCTTACAGTATCCTCTGCTTCTTTACCATCTACAGCTTCAATTGTAACACTGAGCGTCTTTGCAGTTCTGACCGATTTAACTGATGTATAACCACCTTTAGCTATAAGATCTTTCAAGATAGTTTCTCCCTCAGGATCATTTATGTAAGGTTTGTTTTCTATAATTACACTGACAAGATAGTTCGTCATAAGATTTCTCTATTTTGCATCAATTTAAAGGCATTGGAGAGAATGAAAAATTCAAATATAAATTCGTAATAAACGGTTAACCTTTTATTCTGTGGCATTTGAGTTAGGGCGAGCCTCGGTAGCTCAGCCTGGTAGAGAAGATGTCACCAAAAGCGAGTGCCTTGTAAGCACTAGGTCGCGGGATCAAGGCCCGCCCGAGGCTTGTCACTCATTTATTGCCAAACTCTGCTTGTTTGCTGTTAGAGCCGCATCTCGGACATGTTGAACCTTTGAATGCATTTCCGCAGTGTAAGCAGAGGTAGGTTACATTTGTAATTAGTTCAGTTTTTTGTTTGAAACCTCTCATAGGTCTGGAATCCGCTTTCATAAGTACAACAATGGCAATAGCAGCTAACAGACCAACAACAACGTACAACCAAAGAGACATAGTTCAATATTAGTTAACCATGAAATTATATTAATGTTTCACATAAAACTTCTACTATCTTTTAGTTGTTTGGCACTAAAATGATAAATAAAAAAGAAAATTTCTATCAATCAACCACGTTGACTTCCGTATTAGGTAAATTGAGTGATAGTGGAATAGGTTCGTTTAAACTCTTCCATACAAAGACTTCTGGTGCATATCTATCTGCCTGCTCAGGTGTCCATGATACTCCTACTGTAAAGGATTTTCCTGCTGGTATAGTGCCTTCTACAACCTCGAACTTCACTATAATTCCATTAGAATCCTTTATCTGTGCTATAAACGCAAACGTCTGCTCTGCCTCTTGGTTATTCTTTATTACTGACTGTATCATCACCGACTGACCTGTGTGTACATCATATAACTCTGAATTTATTTGATCAGTTATTGCAGATTGCACGATTGTAACCTTCTCCTTCTTAAACTTCATTACGGGCACACTTATCAATGGTTCAGATTTGATAGGATCGCTTGATACAGATTTTTCGACTATGTTTGACGTTGACTTTATATCAAAATATGTGGTTGCTATTTCATCATAATTTTTTGTTCTAACAGTCCAAGTTCCAGCGATAGCTGTATCTGGCACTTTGAAACTCCATTCAAATAATCCCTGCGAATTTGCTTGTATTTGGCCTCTTGCATACAGTTTATTTTTAGCATCAAATATTTGCAACACTATCACTTTATTTTCTGTTACTTGTGATGTGGAACCAGTTATCGTAACCATGTCACCTGAATAATATTGCTTTTGGTCAGATTTGATGGACACAGTTGGATCCTTAGGGTTTGTAACTTCTGTTACGGATTCCTTTTTCAATACATGTATGGTTAACGTAGAAGAGCCAGACGCAAAGTTTTCTTTAGATACATTTACGATTAAATTATAACTTGCAGGTTTTAACTCCATGGTGGAATATACATATCTACCAACATCGATTCTGCTCAACGTTACTGGCTTCAATTCTCCGGTACCAAACTGAGCATCGATTTTATCTGGATCTGTTGGCTTATTCCCAACTCCCATTACCTCAATAACAAATTTGATGATCTCGTCCTGTTCATATGATTGCTTTTCACTCTTTACGAACACGTTCAACTTCTGTAGGACGCTTATATTATCACTCGGAACGCTATTAGCAACAGGGTCTTCCACAATGACTTTGCCTAGCATCCAAGGATGTAAAGCACATAAGTATGAGTATTCTCCTGGCTTGGTAAATTTGAAATTGAATACCTTACCCTGTTTCATAAGACCTGAGTCAAATACGGTGCCCCACTTTGATTGTGGCGTTCCATCAGTAACTGTATGAGGGTCTTTGTCAAGGTTCATCCAACTTACAGAATCACCTATTTTGGTCTTTACAATTGAAGGACTGTAAAACTTACTATTCTCAATCTTCGCCGAACCAAATGAGATATCAACATTATGCGTCTTATTCTCCTCAGCAGCCACACTTTGTGCTAGTGTTATAGTTGAGGCTAAAAGTACTGAGATTAGAAATGCTAGCTTGTACTTCCTCATGTTGCTAGTATACAGGTAACGAGTTTTAAGATCGTAGAATAATAGAAACTGAATAACTGGATCAAAAAATTATACTAGATATCCTTATCTTCACCAGCAAACACGTACAGTATCTGCAACTCATCTTTGTTCCCATGAAAGTGGTGATTTTTATTAGCTGGAACGAATATTATACTACCTGGTTTTATGGGGAAGTCATTATTTTCTATATATATGAATCCATTACCTTTTATAATATAGTAAAGCTCGTCGTTTGCATGCGGACTTTGAGGGTCCTTCTCACCTGGCATCAAACGAAGTATGCCCGCAGTCATACTATCTTTGAACAGAAAACCATAGAACCAGTCTCCACTCGAATCTAGTTTCTTCAATACCTCATTGGTGTCATACACATCACTCATTTGTATACAACTGTTATCTGTCACGATTTAACTCTTTCAATAGTCTCATAATGCAACTATCAAGATACGAATCAAAGTTCTGATTCTTTCGTAGTAGATAGAACATCTCTTCCATAGCAGCATGATGATCAACACCAAGCGTTTGTGCTAAATATATGGAGAGATAGTTTAGAACCAGTCTTCGTAATGCCACTTCCGCATTATGACTGGTAATATCTGATTGAAGTTCTGACAACGCGTTTTTGAAATAAGATTCTATATACTTGTCCTTGTCCTCTCTATTTCTGTTGTAAAAATGAGTGGCAAGCATCCTTGAACGCATATGTATATTTTCTACGACATTGATGAACTCATCGTTAAGTGATGGGTTGTTGGTTAATACCTGTGTTAGCACATCTGTCGCATCGGATTCGTTCAGTTGCAACTTATTGACTAATGCAAATATAACATGGCATGCTACACAACCATTTTTTAAATCTACGGAACCACGCTTTATCGACATTATTCTGTCTTCAATTATTTCCTTAGCGATATGGAGAGGATTGTCCATTAGATAGAGAGAATAGACGTATTAATTATGCTTACTTTTTCTGATTCAGTAAAGCAAATTCGTATGACTTTAATATAGAAGGCGTTCTTACCGATATCATGAGTAATGATAATTCAAGCACAAAGAATATCGGTCTAAGGAATATTGAAGTTGCAGATACGAAGATCTGTGCTATCGAGCCAGATAATGGCAAACTGATCTACCGTGGCTATGATATACTTGACTTAGCAAAAAACTCTACCTTTGAAGAAACAGCGTACCTCTTGTTATTCGGTGATCTTCCTTCTAGAGAGCAGATCGAGAATTTTAATGCTAAATTAATTGCTAAAAGATATCTCCCATCATCAGTAGTGAAATCGATGACTTACAGACCGGTATCATCATCGCCAATGGATGTGCTGCAGTCTACGGTTTCAATGATTGCTGATTATGATGAAAATATTAATGATGACTCTAAAGAAGCTAATTATGAAAGAGCGATAAATCTAGTTGCCAAATTTCCCACTATAGTAGCCTTTTGGGATAGAATAAGAAAAAATCTACCTGTAGTGAAACCTGCCGAGGAACTTACCCATTCAGCAAATTTTCTATACATGCTCACAGGTGAAGAACCTGACAAAGAATTTGCAAAGGATTTTTAATTATGCCTTGTCCTTCATGACGAGCATAGCTTTACCGCTTCCACCTTTGCTGCACGAGAAGTCGCATCG
>CAYJTD010000010.1:0-1572 GCA_964372525.1 uncultured Nitrosopumilales archaeon
ATACAGTGTTACGATGTTACCAATTGACCAACAAGGTACCATTTGAACGGGCGTGGATAAGGGGTTATGGTGTTGATGAAAAGGGAGAAAGGATGAGCAAGAGCAAGGGCAACGTAATAGATCCGTTCCCAATAATCAAAAAATACGGTGCAGACACCTTCAGGTTCTGGAGCGCAAGTGAAGTTAATTTGGGTTATGATTTCCGATGTACAGAACAGAAGATAACTGGGACACAAAAATTTCTAACGAAACTCTGGAACATCGCACGTTTTATTTCGTCATACCCATTGCATGATGCAACAACCATCTATCCAAGCGATAAATGGATTTTAGGTGAACTATCACTCTTGATAGAGCAATGCAGGAATGGATATGAAGAGTTTAACTTCTTTATACCTGCCACTGCGATAAGAGAATTCACGTGGAATATTTTTGCCGCACACTATATAGAAATGGTAAAGGGAAGAGCCTATGGATTAGGATTCAGCGAAGAAGAAAAGATGGCAGCATGGCACACCTTGCATAAATCCTTCTCTACCATACTTCTCCTGCTATCACCAATAGTTCCATTCATAACAGAGCACTTGTGGCGTTCGCTCTATTCACATAAGAGCATACACAGACAGAAATTCCCAGAGACTACATGGAGTACAGAACTAACAAATTATACCAAACAGATTTCAGATTTCAACTCACTGGTATGGAATAACAAAAAAGAAAGAGGTGTGTCACTTAAAGAACCGATAAGCATTAACATACCAAACGAGTTAGAATTGTTTAGAAAGGATCTAGTAGCGATGCATAACATAAAATAATTTGCTACAGCAATACTGATTAAGTACAGTCATATTAGATTGTGCGTGAAAGCTACAGTAATACATGAACATGGTAGCACTGATAAATTAATTTATGAAGATATCGAGGACCCAAAACCTTCCAAGGATGAGGTATCAATCAAGGTTAAGACCTGTGCTGTAAACCATCTGGATATATGGGTCAGACAAGGTCTTCTTGGAAAGGTGTTATCGTTCCCCCACATACTTGGTTGTGATATTGTAGGTGAAATTGCAAGCAAGAACAGAAATTTTCCTATCGGAAGCAAGGTAATGGTGTACCCTGGGTTAAGTTGTGGCAAATGTTACTATTGTAAAAAAGGAAAAGAAAATCTCTGTAACAAGTTCTCTATAATTGGTGGCTTTAGTGGTGTTCAAGGTGGTTATGCAGAATATATGAAAGTTCCATTACGAAATATCGTAAAAATACCATCATGGTTCAGTTTTGATGAAGCTGCATGTCTAGGTGTATCGTATCTTACATCATGGAATATGTTGAAGAGTACCAATATAGGCAAGGGAACGACCTTGCTTGTATACAGTGCAGGTAGTGGAGTAGGTTCGGCTACAACACAGCTTGCAAGAGCAAAGGGTGCGATGGTTATAACAACCGTTAGCGATGAGACAAAAGTCGCTTTGTCAAAAAAACTTGGTGCAAAGCATGTTATCGATAGAACGAAGTATGATATTCATACAGAAGTTATGACTTTTACTGGTAACGGTGTGGACGCACTGATAG
>CAYJTD010000010.1:1582-9920 GCA_964372525.1 uncultured Nitrosopumilales archaeon
TCGGCGCCAGCACGTGGATGACCAGCATGAAATGTCTAAAGCTTGGAGGAAGAATGGCAGTATGTGGTGCCACTACAGGCGAAACTGCTAATGTAGAAATCAGAACGGTGTACAACAAACAGTTATCAATAATAGGGGCATACTTGGGCACAAAGGCCGAATTGATAGAAATGATGAAGTTCATGCATGCAAAGAAGATCAAACCAGTAATAGATTCCAAATTCAGACTAGACGAAGCTGCTAAAGCTCATGCAAGAATGGAGAATAGCGATCATTTTGGTAAAATACTATTAAAAATTCAAAACTAGTGTTTAGAAGTCGCATGTGTTACTTGAGTTTCTTTAACAGATCATCCACAGGCAGAGTATTGAGAACATCAGATTCTTTAGCCCAACCTCGCCTTGCCTGTCCTATACCAAACATCAAAAATGCAAAATGAACTGGGTGATGCGCATCTGAATCAATTACCAACTTTACCCCACGCTGTACTGCCATCCTTACATAATCATCCTTTAGATCCAGACGATTGTAATGCGCATCAATTTCAAGGACTGTTTTTGTATCCTTTGCAACATCAATTACCTTCTCCATATCTACCGGATATCCCTCTCTCCTGTTGATCAGCCTTCCAGTTGGGTGGAACAAAATATCAACGCTAGGGTTTTGTGCAGCTTTTATCAATCTGTTGGTCTGCACTTCAATTGGTTGTGAGAAATTGGAATGAATTGCAGCTCCTACTATGTCTAGCTTATCAAGTACGCTATTAGAAATATCAAGCGAACCATCTTTCATTATGTTTACCTCAGCAGCAGCTAAAATTCTGAAATTCTCAAATTTATCATTAAGTTCAGCAATTCTATTTGCCTGTTCTAGCAACTGTTTTTCATCTAATCCATGGGCTAATGCAAGACTTTTTGTATGATCTGTTATGGCAATGTACTCTAATCCAAATTTTTCTCTCGCATCTAAAGCCATCTCTTCAATAGACATAGTTCCATCGGTGTTGTTGCTGTGAACCTGTAAATCGCCTTTCAAACTTCCATACGCAATCAAGTTTGGCAGCTCGTTGTGTTTTGCAAGTTCTATCTCACCATTATTCTCACGCATTTCTGGAGGAATCCAATTCAAACCTAATGTTTGATAAACTTCTTCCTCAGTTGATCCTGCAATCCGTTTCTCATTATTGTCAAAAACTCCCCATTCGTTCAAATGTAGATCTTTTGTAATTGCTATCCTACGCATTTGCACCACATGTTCCTTACTTCCAGTAAAATATTGTAGAGCAGAACCAAAACTTTCTTCTGGTACCACTAACAGATCAGCATCTAGACCATTCGTCAATCGTATAGATGCTTTACTTGTCCCTTTGCTTAAAACTCCTTGAACTTCCGGCATAGTAACAAAGAAATCCATTACCTTATGTGGTTCTGATGAGATCACAAGATAATCGATATCACCTATCGTTTCCTTCATTCTTCTAACAGACCCGACAGCTATCGCTTTTTTTACTTCTTTAATTTGCGCAAGACGTGCTTCGATCTCCTTGATGAATGGATACATTTCACCAATAAGATGTCGACCCTTACCTGCTTTAACAAATTGAATATGCTTTAGGATCGCCTGTTCTTTTTTCACAGTAAAGCCTGAAACACTACGAATCTTTCCTTCTGATGCCGCTTTTTCCAGATCGGTCAAATTTTTGATCTTTAATTTTACATAAAGTGTTTTGATTGTTTTTGGACCTATACCTTCTATCTTGGACAGTTCATCAATTGCAATTGGTACGTTTACCTTCAACTCTTCAAGATGCTTGATCTTTCCCGTTGTAACAAACTCTTCAATTTTTGTGGCTATAGCATTTCCAATTGTTGGTATTTGCAGTAGGCCGTTCAATCCCTCTTTTTTGTATATATCTTCAACATTAGAAGACAGACTTTCAATCACATCTGCAGCTCGGTTATATGCTCGAGCTTTGAATGGTGCGTTAGAATCTTCATCCATTTCTGTAAGAAATCCTAGTTCACGAAGGACCTTGGCAATACCAGTATTCTCCATATGTCAAGTTTCACGGAGGTTCTTATTGTTATTTATGAATTAAAAATGTGTTCAAACTGCAAACATTTCATATTTGCATACACACAATTCAGAATCTTATTCTTGGTGTTGCCATTAAGTTTAGACAGCAGAGTGCTAGCACGTTGACAATGCAAAATATATATCACGATAATGCAGCTCGATCTAGAAATGGCTGTGCAAAAATACGTCACTCTATTTGCAATTTCAATTCTTCTAGCAAGTATTATCACTGTAGGTTTCGATAGAGCAAGTGCTGCTCCACTTGTAACATTATCTCCAACAAGTGGTCCCCCTGGTTCAAGTGTTACCGTAACTGGATCAGGATTCGCACCAAACTCGAATGTAAGTATTTTCTTTGGCACTTCCTATACATTATTGGCACAGGCAACCACGGATGCATCTGGTGCATTTACAAAGGGAATAACAATACCATCCAATGCGACTCCTGGTAGTCATAATATTACCGTGGATGATGGTTCGAGTCCAGTTGCTAAACCATTTACAGTTACTGCTCTTCCGGCATCAATAACTCTGTCACCAACTAGTGGTATAGCAGGAACTACAGTTACTGTGTCAGGTTCTAACTTCGATGCTAGTAAAACTATAACTATAAAATTTGATAATAACATTATAACAACTACTCCAGCAACTGTGACATCATCAAGCACAGGCACATTTTCTACCACAATCACAATACCCAGCACCGCCGCTGTAGGCAGCCGTACTATATCTGCTACTGACGGCACGTCAACAGTTTCTGCGACATTCAATGTAGTTACTTCTGGAATAACGCTCTCGCCAACTGCTGGTGCAACAGGTACCAGCGTAACCGTATCAGGAACCAACTTTCCTGTCAACACAGCTATAACTATAAAATTTGACAATAACAACATAGTAACCACTCCTGCAACAATAACCTCATCAAGCACAGGTTCGTTCAACGCAACTATCACAATACCCAGCACCGCCGCTGTAGGCAGCCACACGATTTCAGCTACAGGTGGTGCGACAACTCAATCTGCAACATTTACTGTCGTTGCAACTTCTATAACGCTCTCTCCTACATCAGGAGTTGCTGGTACTACAGTAACCATTTCTGGCACAGGTTTCACCGTTGGTGCCACTATAACAATAAAACTTGGTACTACAACATTAACAACAACACCTGCAAGTATAGCCGCAGGTTCATCTGGTTCATTTTCTGCTACTATCACAATACCCAGTACTGCATCTATCGGTGATCACACAATTTCAGCTACTGACACTACTGGCAAGTCAGGCACGGCAACATTTAATGTAATCATAACTGGCACAATAACATTATCGCCAACCGCTGGCAATCGTGGTGCAAGTGTGTCAGTTACAGGTTCTAACTTCAATCCTAACAGCGCAGTAACAATAAAGTTTGATAGTACTACATTGACAACTACACCAACAACAGTAACATCATCCTCAACTGGTACCTTCACTGCCTCGATTACTATCCCCATTACTGCCAGTACGGGCAGTCATATAATAACGGCTACAGACGCTTCTAGCAGAACAGGATCTGCAAACTTTACAGTTGCTGAAGGTGGAGTAATAACACTCTCACCAACTACTGGTATAACTGGTGACCAAATTACCGTCACAGGGTCCAACTTTACAGCAAATAAACAGGTTAGCCTAAAGTTTGACGAGATATCAGTTTTAACTAATCCCAGAATAGTGGTAACAGGCACAAATGGAGGTTTTATCGCCAAGTTTGATGTACCTGCCGGCGTTCCTGCAGGGAGTCATATTGTTGCAGCTACAGATGAGGCAGGAAAAATTGGAACAGCCACATTTACGATACCAGGTGCTGCCTCGATCACACTATCTCCAACAAGTGGTCCTGTTGGAACTGTTGTAACAATAACTGGAAACGGTTTTCCTGTAAACACATCTGTTACAGTAAAGATTGATGGAGCTGCTATAGCAACCAATCCAGCAAGTATAACAACGTCTTCAACAGGCACTTTTACAGCTAGTATTACAATCCCAAGTGTTGCTGCAGGCAGTCGCACTATAGCGGTTACAGTAGGAAGCACAAGCGCCTCATCAACATTTACCCTCACACAGCCTCAACAGACTCCAAGTTCCGAAGTAGTTAATGTCTCTCAACTAAAACTTATAGATCAGACTGGCACGACTCTCTCTGGACCATCTGTAGGTATGCAAATTTTGGTTCAATCTAGCGTGAAGAACACTCTTTCAGCAGATCAGCAATTTGCCTACATAGTTCAGATCAAAGATGCACAAGGCGCAACCATAATGATCTCTTGGATGACCGGAACACTACCTGCAGGCAAAGAGTATGCAGTGGCTCAATCATGGTTGGTAGAAAATAGCGGTGCATATACAGCAGAGGTTTTCGTTTGGCAGAGTGTTTCTAACCCTGTTATACTTGCGCCAATGCAAAAGATAAACTTCAACGCCCAGTAGCCTACTTTACATAGTCAATTACGAGTTGTGCAAAATACTTGTGTAGTCTTGTATCATTTGCCAGTTCCGGATGGAATGAAGTGCCTATGACATTTCCCTGTTTTATAGCAACTATTTTGTTGTTCAAGGTGGCAATTGCATCAACACCATTCTTCATTTCTGTAACAACTGGAGATCGTATGAAGACGCCATTGAACCTTTCACTTCCTATCAAAGGTATTTCTAGTTCAGCTTCAAAAGAGTCATTCTGCCTTCCGAAGGCGTTTCTTTCTACGGTAATATCCAACATGTTGAGCAATTGTTGCTTTGTTTCCCCAACCACCTTATCGTAAGCACGTTTAGCAAGCATTATCATACCAGCGCAGGTACCCATTACAGGCATATCATCACCTATACGGTCCCTTATCAATTGAGCTGTACCACTCAACTTTAAGAGAGTCCCAATAACAGTGCTCTCCCCTCCAGGTAAGATCAGACCATCTATATCTGCAATTTCATTAACATACTTCACAGGCACAGCTCTTTCTTTGATTCCAAGTTCACTCAAGGCTAGGTTAGTAGCAGAAAGGTTTTCCTCAACGTCTCCCTGTATTGCAAGTATGCCTATCTGTACCTGTTTCATGCGTTGCTTCCTCTTTCTTGCATTCTAAGATCAAGATTCGTAGTATCCATTCCTAGCATAGATTTCTTTTCATCAACCATCTTCTGGGCTTCCATTACTTGCTTCGGGTCATCATGGTACGTGGTGGCAATCACAACAGCTCTTGCTCTTTCGGTAGGATCATCAGCTTTGAATATGCCCGAACCAACAAAGACGCCATCACATCCAAGATTCATAAGAAATGCAGCATCTGCCGGTGTTGAAATACCACCCGCTGCAAAGTTTACTATGGGTAACCTTCCAAGTTTAGCAGTTTCTTCAACATAGGCATAAGAGACTTTTAATTCTCTTGAAGCTTTTACCAATTCCTGCACATCACCTGATTCGTATATCGACTTTATTCTTCTAATCTCGTTGTTAACAAGCCTGATATGCTTAACAGCTTCCGCAACATTTCCAGTACCAGGTTCACCCTTAGTCCTTATCATAGAGCTTCCTTCCTCCATTCGTCTCAACGCCTCTCCAAGATTTCTTGCACCGTTAACGAATGGCAAAGTAAAGTCCCATTTCCATATATGGCGTTCTTCATCCGTTGGTGTAAGTACTTCCGATTCATCGATCATATCAACTCCACTAACCTCCAAAACTTTTGCTTCATAAACATGACCTATCCTACACTTTGCCATTAATGGAATAGTAACATGATCTCTTATCTCTTCGATCACCCTAATGCTTGCAGTTCTTGCAACACCACCAGCTTTCCTAACATCAAATGGTAATTTGTCAAGAACCATTACTGCAACAGCGCCTGCATCTTCAGCAATTTGTGCTTGTTCAACATTAGTAACATCCATGATTACACCATGCTTCTGCATGTGCGCAAAACCACGCTTTACTAACGTAGTACCTTTCCTTACTGGAACAGTTTCAAGCTTTTCCAGTTTAATACCCTTTGGCTGCATCTCAGTTGATACGAGAGATATCACAATCTACCGATCTAACATAGCTATATTTACATTTAACTTTACTGGAAAGGTCTTACACCAAATCTTTCTTTCGTCCATATCTTTCGTAGTGAGTTATTTCTTCCAAGTGGATCCGGTCTAACTTTTCTGGTGGTTCGTTCGCATATCCAACAGGTATGAGTCCTATAGGTCTGACATGATTGGGCAGTTTCAGTATTTTACTTACTTTATCATCTTCAAAGGCACCAGCAAAACAGGCTGCCAACCCCTCATTCACAACCGTAAGAAGAATTAGCATCGATGCAAACGCACCATCAATAATGCTGTAAAAGTTAACCCCTCTATCACCATACCTCTTTACAACCCTGTCTGTATTTGCGCATACGACAATAACCACTGGGGCCTGCGCTATGAAGTCCTGACCAACAGCTGCCTCCGCAAGCTTTGCTTTCGTTTCCAGATCTTTCACAACGATGAACTCTTGTTGTTGCAGAAACCCCGCACTCGGTGCTTTATGCGCGTTTTTGAGTAGTTTCATCACCCACGCATCGTTAACCTTTTTGTCCTTGAACGAACGTACCACTCTCCTCTTTTTGAGAAGTGTATCAAAATCCATCATTATCATAATGGTTGTGTGACCAATATGTTTTCTTGCATTAAATTATGCTCATATAATTAAATGTAATAATATAGATAGCCGAAAACTATACAATTTACATATGCATATGTTATTTATGGACACTAACAGTAACTGTAGTTTCGTGCATGTAATAACGTATAAATTTGCTTTCGTTAGTGACATATTTGCAAGGTTAATACCTGTTGGCAGCATGAATATTACAGAAGGCGGTTATCAATGACAGAAGATCAGCCTAAATCTAATGATGCGAAGAATTCTGATACATTCAAAAATATGATCGAAACTTGGGCTGATACGCTCAACTGGATACAGAATAGAACTCTTGACATACCAACTATAGGTCCTGCGGCCGGTTTAGTTAGAAATTCTGCTACTATTAACGCTGAGCTCGCAAAGGCTGCAGAAGAACTTACCGAATTTAACAAGATACTTGCACAGTATTATGCGAAAGTTAGCGCTGCCTGGATGGAAGCAACCAGACAGGTAATAACCAAATGTCCTCCAGATATAACTGATGAAAAGTCAAGGGAACAGGTAAAAAAGGTCTGGATAGACACATTCGAAGAAGAATTTACTACATTGTTCGATTCTGAAGACTTTGCGATGATTTTTGGAAGATTACTAAAACATGAAGTACAGTTTAACAAGCATATACAAAATCTGGTCGAAATTCACTCCAAAAATCTTGATATGCCAACAAGAAGCGAGATAGAAAGTGTCTATCAGGAAATCGAACGTATAAAGAAGAAACTCAAAGAAATTTCAGATACTATAGAGGAGATATCTGAAGGAAAAAAGAAGGATATAGCGAAGGTGTTGTAGGACGAGCAAGAAAGATTATTCTGATATATTTGCTACTATAATGCAATATGTACAGCAATACAATCGCGGTGTATTGCAAGCTTCCGATTATGCGAAATCTGTAGGAAACATCGATGTTGGAACAACACCCGCTGATATCGTTCATCAGGGCAGAAACCTACGATTGTTGCACTATAAGCCACTTGTGGAGAAGACACATCCTGTACCATTGCTTGTTGTTTATGCTCTGATAAACAGGTATTATGCACTAGATCTGCAACCAGACAAAAGCTGGGTTCGTGGTATGTTAAACAATGGTTTCGACGTATACCTGATAGACTGGGGTTCCCCTCAGCCAATAGATCAACATCTGACATTTGACGATTATGTGAATCGATACATAGACTATTTCGTAGACCTAGTTAGAGATGCTGCAGGACAAGAAAAGATTTCGCTTCATGGATACTGCATGGGCGGTTCTATGTCTGCTATGTATACAGCGCTACATGGTGATAAGGTTAAGAATCTGTATGTGACAGCACCAGTAATTGACGTAGAGAAAGATACCACCGTATTAGGCAATCTATCAAAACACATAGATGCTGACTTGCTGGTAGACAATTTTGGAAACATTCCTCCAGAGTTCATGTATCTATGCTATAACATACTTAAGCCGTTCAAGCAAGGTGTGCGAAAATACATTGATTTTTCGAACAATTTTGATAAAAAGGATTTTGTTGAGAATTTTCTACGTGTCGAAAAATGGCTTTATGACACACCACAGATCGGAAG
>CAYJTD010000010.1:9930-20089 GCA_964372525.1 uncultured Nitrosopumilales archaeon
CACCTATAGCTGGCGAGACATTTCGACAGTGGATCAAGGATATTTATCAACAAAATTTGCTTGTGAAGAACCAGATGAAGCTTGGTAACAAACTTGTTGATCTGCGACGGATTGACGTACCCCTGCTTACTGTAGTAGCTGACGATGATCATCTTGTATCCCCTGAATGTAGCATACCACTAAATTACAACGTTTCAAGTGAGGATAAAGAACTGAAGGTTTATCCTACTGGTCATATAGGGTTGCTTGCAAGTTCATATTCACAGGATCATATAATACCAGAAGTGGCAGCTTGGTTGAAGGAAAGATCGTACTAACACCTTTGATTACCTATTTACTGGCATCAAGAACTTTGTCTATAGAACATGCTATTTCTATAGCTTTATTGCCATCAATGGATGGTTGTAAGGTTACAAGCACTATACTATTGGAGCGGTAGAATGTCAACTGTCTTAGCTTTTCCCTTTCAACATAAACCATACGCGTTTTTCCATATATCTTGTTAAACATCACATACATCTCTGCTCTCATGGCTATTTGGTTAAACCAACGTTTTTGGTGGATTTCATCATCAATGGATTGAAGACCCTCTCTCATACCACCTTCGATTAACTTGCCAGATTTGTCAATAAAGCCCACAAATCGCACGTCCTTGCTAATGTTAAATATCCTATCACATAGTTCCTTGTAACCCATACATATAGGGTAACATAGGGAATTAAAAAGCCTTTAAAAAAATAAAAAGATTGTTTTACCATCTATGCTCTAGATGGTACTACAAAAGTTTGCCATGTCTTTATCAGGTTCTGGTTTATCTTTGCGAATGTATCGATAGTGTCAGTGAAGGTCTTTACATTCTGTCTTGCTGCATCAACACTGGCTATAACTGCCTTGTTGTTGATTACTGCAGCCTTTAGGAATGCATCTGCTATTTCACTTGCATTCTTTGCTAGTGCAGATGGGAACTTACCTGGACCCCAAGTTGCCGTCGCAAATTCCTTCTGTACTGTTATAGCTGATTCTGTAGCTCTCTTGAATGCATCAGTGCATTCTTGCTGTAGGTTTGTTACTGATTGTGTATATGCTGGCTGTAACTTTGCGACTTCCTCTATCACACTCGAAACACTTTCCTGATAAATATCAAAGGCATCTCTTTCTTGTCTTTTCTCACTCAATCTTTCCACCTCCTTCCTGTTTAGTTTGGAATTTTTGGGAATCATCCTTAACCTTATTTCGTTCCTTTCCCTTTTCTAGAGGAACGATAATAACTTGAACAAGGTCACCGTCTACTATCCCCAATGCCTCTCTCTCCGCTTCAGGGATCGATATTCTGCCATTGCTCTGTACAGTTGTTTTGAAAACTGCGTTGAAGTTAGTTATTGTCTGCAAAAAGTTCATGAATCCCTGCATAGTTTCGAACTGCATTGAGGCCATTCGTTTTAAAAATTCAGCTTGTGTTTCAGTACTACCCTTCAAGGCTTTCCTGAAAAGATAGGCTGGATTCAGTTCGTTTCGGTTTTTTTCATCGCTCATGGTTTTGATTTCCCTATAATACCATTAGATACCACTATATATATTGTTTATGGTTTTAAATGGTATACAAATCCAGCATAAACCATCAGAATCTTATATCTGTATAGAAGAAATATTTAATTTCTAAGGAACCCCAGCACTATTTTGCAAAATTTATCTGGTTTTTCGAAATATGGTGTATGTCCACAGTCTTCCATTGTGACAAATTTTGATTCCTTTATTCCCGCATGAAATTGTTCTGCAAATTTGTGTGGGATCAGACCATCTTTCTTACCCCATACAATAAGAGTTGGAGTTTCGATTTTAGGCAGCCTGTCTTCCAATGTAGGTGCAGCTTTACTGCCCATTACAGCTGACATGAATGCGTATTTAGCATTAGGCAACTGCATTCTGTTGACAAAATCCTTAGTATAGATTTCGTCCACGGTTTCACTACCCGTCATTTCTTGGAACGCTTTCTTGGCATTTTCAAACGTGGGGTACATTGCAGCCGCAATGTAGTGGTTTAATGCAGCAGTCGGTTCTTTCATTATACCTGCAGGAGAGATCAGAACCAGTTTATCTATCATGTTGTCGTGCGTTAAAGCAGTTTCTATTGCTATATGACCTCCAAGTGAAGCACCAATCAACGTTAGACTCTCCATTTTTAACGTTCTTGCGAATTCATTCACAAAATTCACAAAGAAATCTATCGTGTAGTAAACATCAGGCTTGTCGCTATAGCCAAAACCTACTATATCAGGCGCCACTACATGATATTTTTTTGCAAGAATAGGCAAAGCTTTTGCCCATCTACTGGCTGAAGCCCCTAGACCATGAAGGCAAAGCATGTGGTTTTTGTTGTGGAACCCATCTTCTATATATCTCACGTGATAATCATCAACAGTAATGAAATTCTGTTCCATCCGCAGCCGTTAGTATAATTATTTTATATTATAAACTCTTTCTATACAAATTAATCAAGGCACTGATTACATCGGCACTCAGTCTATATGAACTGATTCTCTAACTTTATTACAATAAAAGCAAAACTTGGATCAACACTTGATCCACTGATTATATGTGGTTCTTCACAATTTCTGTAATGTTATCGCTCAGCATAGTTAGAAGCGGTGGAACAAAATCTTCCGAGGCTGATTCTTCGACCCATTGAACAGTCTTCATCTGATTGTCTAGATTCACCTTAAGCGTATACCTTACGAATTCGCTAGCATCA
Source organism: uncultured Nitrosopumilales archaeon (assembly GCA_964372525.1). Classification (GTDB taxonomy): domain Archaea; phylum Thermoproteota; class Nitrososphaeria; order Nitrososphaerales; family UBA213; genus CAYJTD01. The sequence goes on from CAYJTD010000010.1 coordinate 12,680, forward strand.
TCTTTAATCGTAAATTCAGATTTCGGTATTTGCATGAAACCTGTATCAGTTATTAGAGCCTTTAATCTCTTCATATCTTGCGAATTTACTTGAAACCTAGTCTGGGATCCCTTCTCTCCTTCTACTTTTACGTCATAAAACGCTTGTCCTTTTTCATCTATTATTAGCGACTCGCTCTTGAGTGCCCCAGTTCTTTCTGTTACTCCATAGCTTAGACGCTTCATATCCTCCTTGATGAACTCAATCCTGATAAATAATGCAGTAGATGTGGATGTTTGATCTCCACTAGGAGATATCTTGGGAATAGCAATTACAAGTGCAATAATGATAGGTATTACCGCAAAACCAATAAGCATTTTTTTAGTTACTATCAACGTGCATAAAACTAGTCTTTGTTATAGATATATGTTACATCAGTTTGCAACTGTCTTTCTAGTATAGTTCAGCAGACCGCCTTCTATCAGTATCTTGCGCTGTCTTTCCGAGAAATCAATTTTGAGTTCAACGGCATTCCCATTAACTGATGCTTTTATAGATTTACTTCCATCCGATAACGCGTTAACAACATCATCAACCCTTATCACGCTTCCATGTTGCAATTTATCATAATCTGTAGTATTTGCAAATTCAAACGGTATAATTCCAAAGTTTATCAGATTGGCTCTATGTATTCTGGCGAAAGATTTTGCAAGAACACCTTTCACACCAAGGTACATGGGTGCCAATGCAGCATGTTCCCTGCTGGAACCCTGTCCATAGTTTTCGCCTCCAACAATGAAACCCCCATTCTTTTCTTTAGCCCTTTTAGCAAAGTGAGGGTCAAGCCAGTAAAATACATATTCGCTTATTGCAGGTATATTGCTTCTCAGAGGTAATATCTTGGCACCTGCAGGCATAATAGCATCTGTGCTTATGTTATCGTCAACTTTGATCAAAACTTCACCACACAAGTTCTGCTCCACAGGCTTTCGTAATGGTAGTGGCTTGATGTTTGGACCTCTTACCACTTCAACTTTGCTTGGATCATCTACTGGTGGCAGTATTCCGGAATCATCTATTATGAAACGATCTGGCCATGGAATCTCTGGATATTCGCCAAGGTCTCTTGGATCTGTTATCTTTCCAGTAATTGCACAAGCTATACATACTTCAGGGCTTGTAAGATACACATTATCGTTCTTCGTTCCACTCCTTCCTGGCCAATTCCTGTTAAAAGATCGTACAGATACCCAATCTGTTCCAGGAGCAGAGCCCATACCGATACATCCATGACAGCCAGGTTCTAGCAATCTTGCCCCTGCAGAGATTATGTTGTATACAGCTCCACTTCTAGATACCATCTCCAGTACCTGTTTCGAACCTGGGTTCACTGCCATTGTAATATTGGGATGTATCTTTCTGTCTTTAAGTAAATGTGCTGTTACCATCAATTCTTGGTAATTGGAGTTGGTGCAAGAGCCTATGAGCACTTGTTGAACCTCAGCGCCTTGCACATCCCTAACCTTCTTGATATTATCTGGAGAACCAGGGCAAGCCATCATGGGCTCTAGTTCACTAAGGTTAATTTCCATGTTTTCGTCATATTCTGCATCTGCATCAGCAGCCAATGGTTTCCAGTTTTGTTCTCTACTCTGTCTTCTGAAATAATCCTTTGTATTTTCATCGGAAGGAAATATGGATGTAGTAGCACCAAGCTCAGCACCCATATTGCATATAGTTCCCCTTGCAGGAACTGATAACGTTTTCACACCATCGCCATAATACTCGAAAATCTTGTTAACCCCACCTTTTACTGTAAGTCTTCTCAGCATTTCCAGTATGACATCCTTTGCAGTGACCCATGGTCTCAATTGTCCAGTTAGCTTAACACCAACTACCTTGGGCATTTTGGTGTAAAAAGGTGCACCTCCCATAGCAACAGCAACGTCAAGACCACCAACACCTATTGCCAGCATCCCAGCACCACCAGCTGTTGGAGTATGGCTATCCGATCCTACTAATACCTTGTCTGGTGTAGAAAATCTTTCAAGATTCACTTGATGGCATATGCCATTGCCTGGCTTCGAGAAGTATATACCATATTTGCTGGCAAAAGTTTCCAAAAATTTGTGATCATCAGCATTTTCAAATCCTATCTGCAAAATATTATGATCTACATAGATAACCGCATGTTCAGCCTTAATTCGTGGCAACCCTAACGCTTCAAACTGCAGACATGCCATAGTTCCTGTGGCATCTTGCATGAGCACTCTATCTACTTTGATGCCTATCTCTTCACCAACTTCCATCTTACCATCCACTAAATGCGACTCAATAATTTTATGCGTTAAAGATTTACCCATAATATCACCCTATCACTCCACTCAGATCAAGCTTCTGGGCAGAAATATCTGTGTTACATTTAGGACATTTTTTTGGTGGCAATTCTTCAACTGATACCAATTCGCTTCCATCTGCAGGACATCTATTATCAAAATGCCTATTATGAACATTTCCAGCAACAAAGACGCTCTCCTTCTTACATATAAATAATTTATAGAACGCAAAATCCTCATTAAGATCGGTAAACGTCTGTTCTAGATCGTATGTTCCTAGCGTCAGTTTCTTTTCATAACCACATTTACTGCATTTAAAATGCCAAACATCCATGAAGTATAATCACATATACAATTAATAGATGTTACCTTCACCCATAGACTTCCTTTAAGGCTAATTCCACTTTTTCAAATCTATCAATTACTTCTTGCTTAATTGCAGGTGGAATCTTTTCAATCTCAATTGCACCGTTCTTTTCGTTTTTCTTTATTACTTCAAGGTCAAAATATACAGCTACACCTTCTTCACCCTGCATCAGTTGGTTGTGATCCAACAGGAGCAACTTTGTTCTATATAGTTCTATTATCATGTTTTTTAGTTCTTCCACAAATACATCTTTTCTTTGCATCATTTCCAGATAGTCAGGATGAGTATTCTCTATATCATCGACTTTACGAGTTAATTCATTGTAGAGTTGTTGGTCATTGTATATAGTTTCCAGCATTTCTTCAAAACCAATATTGGAAATATTTCTATTCTTGAGTGTTTCCTCGATAGCAGCATTCTCTTTCATTGCTATCCCTTCCCTCATCGCAGCAGCCTTCTCGTCAAGTTCCATTATCTCCATCTGAATATCCTTTATCTTATCATCGAGCTTGTAAAATGGCAGAGCATGGTACTGTATGCCGAAATAGCATGACAAACTATAATTTTCGATCAACGTTGTGAATAATACATGCAGGCGTCTTAGGTCATCTGTATCCGTTTTAGCAATTCCCTGTGAGGACCAATCCTTCATCTTCCTCGAAAACGTTTCGTAAAACATAGCAGCATTCTGCGGTTCAAAAGTATCTTGCTGTGTTACACTTGCATCGGCAAGCATTACATTGACCTTCCGCGGTTGTACATGTTTTTTTATATTTTCAAGGTATTTTTGGCTTATACTATTGTACAAGTTGTTCAGTCGCATGGAAAATTCATCTGTTAGATTATTCGGTATTCGCACCACTACTCTAACAAACATGTCTTACAAATTCTTTTGCATAATCAGCTCAGATAGTTCAATTCAATCTAATTTTTGCAATTCCAAGTTATGTATGCAGGAAGTTAATGTTCAACGTTTACCTTGTATAACAAACAATTCCTCAAAAGCAAATTTCTTTCTACCAACAATATCAGTTTTATATCCAAGTTTCTGCATATATACAAATAATGTGTTGTAATTTGCAAGCGATGAAGTTACAAATAAGATCGTGCCATTATACTTTAACAGCCTAATCGCATCGTCTAGCATTTTCAAAGTAACTTCAACACCATCTTTGCCTCCATCAACGGCGAGGTCATGTATTCCTTGCGAAGGCAGATATGGAGGGTTTATCACGATAAGGTCAAACATTACATTCACTATAGCTGACGCAGAATCACAGCAGACTAGAAGAACTGACTTGTCAGCTTCTCTTATAGCATCGGGATCTATGTCAGTAGCAACGACGGAACTAAACTTTTCCTTGAGCAAATTACTAATGTATCTCGTCCCAGCAGCTATTTCTAGGGCGTTCTCACCGTTGAAATTCTTTACACATTCAGCAAGAAGAAATGTGTCATCTGACGGTCTGTAGTAATCGTTGTTTTTGCCCAATCATACTCGCCAACCTAATTGCTTCACTAGGTGTTAATTGCTCTACACGTTTTTCAACGTCTGTACTTCTGATCTTGAACTTCTTTGTAACACTATTAACCTTCTTACCTCTGTAAGAAAACAGGAGTTTTAACGCTTTTACAACATCATTGCCAACTTTATTCTTTTGAACAATTTTCAATAACATGGAATCAACTTTTGGTTGTGGATTAAAGGATTCTTTGTCAACATGCATTATAATGTCTATGTGGAAACAGTACTGTGCGAGTGCAGAAATAGCTCTGTAGTTACTACCATGATTAGCAAGAATCTTTCCCGCGAATTCTTTTTGTACCATGACCACCGCTCTGTCAAACCTTCTCGTAGCAAGCCATTCAACGGCCTTTCTGCTTTTTGCATATGGAAGGTTCGATACAAACAAATCAAACCTACCATCAAATGTAAAGCCATCGCCATACAACAATATAAGATTATCATACTTTTCAAGATGTTTTTCTGCAACAGCGATCATATCCTTGTCAATCTCACATGATATCACCTTGTCAGCTCTTTTACATAGTTCCGCAGTAAGAAAGCCATTACCTGTTCCTATTTCATATACAACTTCTTTCCCGATTTCAGCACTATCCAGTATTGCATTTAGAACTTTACTATCGATAAGTAAATGTTGTCCCAACCGCTTTCTCTTCTTACTCATCTTCTAACGAATATATTCATCCGCGCGTCGCCTGATATCTCTTCCACTATTCGCCTTGCTATTAATTTAGCAGGATCTCTCAATCCAATTCTAGTTTGCAAATCATCAAAACTTTCAAACGGCTTCTTCGCTCTTTCGTCAAGTATGCTCTTCAGGTATGTCTTTCCAATACCAGGTATTAGTTGTAGAGAATGTATTCTAGGATTTATCGGCTGTGCTGTGTTTATGTAATCAACAAATCGCTTTTCATTAGATTTGACTATCTTTTCTATTGTTAACGGTAACTCGTTCTTTGCAGTTACAGATATGTTACCATAATCCAACCTTCCTAACACACTTAGTATTTTATCTCTACCATCCTTACCTATATACACCCGCTCTCCTAGTTCGAAAGTAGCGCTTGGCACACCTAGTAGTTCTAACAGTGTTAACCGTTCTTCACCAACTGCTTGGACAATTGTACCCTCTCTTCCCCTTATTGTGATCGCTCTACCTCTAACAGTGACGTCAAGAACGTATGCATACTCCTCATACTTCCTTGGCTGTGCTGTACCATCCAATGATAACACTACTGCCTTTACTACGTGCTCTCCTTGATTATCTTCAACATCTTTTCCAAGATGTCAGTAAGTATAAGTTTCTTCCATCCAAAAGTAAATGCGCGCAGTTCTTCTATGCTGTTTGGCATTATGTTTACAATTTCAACTGCTTCAGTTTCAGTCAAACTACATTCCTGAATAAGTTTCTCCTTCATCTTTTTAGCCTTCTTGGGATCTATCTTTGCAAACTTGGTTACATAATCATGTGTCCATCGTTGTATCTGATCCATAGTTTCTGTGTTAGCCTTATCCAAGATTTCCTTTACCTCTGGTAAACTGATAACATTTTTTTTCAATATGTCTGCCAAGATATTCACCCTATTGGCTTAACATGATTAAGCCTAGCAGTAACGCTCTTTTCCTTATTCCCAATATTAACCTTGACTGTAAGTGTTCTTCTTCCTACCATATTTACAACACCGACTTTACCCTGAAACCTCCTATGTGGCATGCCTTTATGTTCACTAGGATCTATGGTTATTACAACTTTATCGCCAACATTGTAATCATGAAGAAGATAAGAAAGACCTCTAACAAATTTCCTTTGAAAAATATACCTAGTCTTTCTCCTAATTCCACTAGATTTTGGCAATTATATCACTATTCCTTTCTACTGCTTTAATTTAACAGTTATGTTGGTCTACTAGCTCTTACTCCTTCTAGACGATGTCTCTTCGGCGTCTTCGACACCCTTTTCAGTCAAGTGGAAGATAACTTCACGTTCAGCATGGTATGGGCTATCAACCATTCTTGCGATTCTGTTCTTGCCTGATCTCTTGAGATATATCCTATATGTGCTTGTATGTGCCACTACATGTCCACCAGTAGGTCTGAAGGGATCGCCAAAGTATGTGTCAGGAGACGCTTGGATCTGGTTCGTTGCAATAGCCGCCACATTATAGGTTTCTGCTATTCTTAGAAGTAAATGCATGAACTTGTTTAACCGTTGCTGTCTCCCAGCAAGCGTTCCACGCCCAAGAAATTCTGCACGATAATGCGCAACAGCAGAATCAACAATTAGTAACTTTGCACCAGTTTTATCTATAATATTTCCAACATCCTCCATGATAAGTTCTTGATGTGCACTATTGTATGCTTTTGCTACAACTACATTCTCCAAGGCTTCATTTGGATCCAAGTCTCTTATTTCAGCTATACGATAGATGCGTTCAGGCCTAAAAGTACCTTCAGTATCTATGTATATCGCACCGGCCTCAAGTCCACCCTTATTCTTTGGTAGCTGAACCATAACACAGAGTGTATGGCAGATCTGTGTCTTTCCAGTACCATATTCTCCATAAATCTCCGTAATTGCCTGTGTTTCAATTCCACCAGACAGCAAATCATCAAGACTGGTAGTACCAGTACTAATACGTTCTATAGACTGCCTCTTCTTATAAATCTCGGTAGCTGTAACAAAGTCTTTTTCTAATTTTCCTAGCTCAACAAGTTTTGTTCTAGCTCTATTGCATATAGAAGTAGCTTTATCGACATCCAAACCGGTTGCGTCAGAAACACCCATAGGGCCTCTAACAAGAAGATCCATTATAGTATGAATGCCAGCTTCCAGCAATTTCTGCTTGGTTACTGGACCAACACCTTCAATATTTTCTAACTCTAGATCCTCACTCACATCTATCGATGTCTAAATCATGATAATAAGTCTTATTGTAATAATTTTTCAGTCTACTGTTTACAGTAAAGATTGGGGTTGTCGCCTAATTTCTATATGTGTAGAGTTGGGGTTGGGGTCGCGCTCCCAAAAGTTGTGGTTTTTACGTTCAAAAGTTGCGGTTGGGGTTGTAGTGCCAAAAGTTGTGGTTTTGAACGTAAAATCGAAAACGAAACCTTCTGTTGATTATGCCTGTCTGTTCGCCTCGTATGTAACATCAATTGTTTCAACATATATGGTATTGGCATATCCTTTCTTTCTTCCATCC
>CAYJTD010000011.1:0-5780 GCA_964372525.1 uncultured Nitrosopumilales archaeon
TGATAAAGGACCTAATACTGGTGGTATGGGCGCATACTCTCCAACACCATTGATAGATGAAAAGTTACATGAGAAAATTATGCGAGACATAATGCAAAAAACTATCGATGGAATGAATAATGAAAATAGACGGTTCAAAGGGTTTCTCTATGCAGGTTTGATGATCAAAGATGGTGTACCATCAGTGTTAGAATTTAATGTGAGAATGGGAGATCCTGAATGCCAGCCAATAATGATGCGGATGGAATCTGATCTTTATCAGTATATGGAATACTGTGCAAACAACAAACTTGACGAGTTAGATGCTATGAGATGGAGCAAAAGATCTGCTGTTTGTGTTGTAATGGCATCGAAAGGCTACCCTGGCAGTTACGAAAAGGGTAAAATCATATCAGGACTGGATAAGATAGTTACCAATACTGTTGCTGTATTTCATGCAGGAACTGCACGTTATAACGAAAAAATAGTTACTAACGGTGGCCGTGTGCTTGGTGTCACTGCAATCGGAGATGGTATAGAAAATGCAATCAAGAATGTGTATAATGCTGTTGGCAAGATAACTTGGGATGGTGCTTATTATAGAACAGACATAGGCAAGAAGGCCCTGACATATTTTACAAAAGTTTAGTTTGTGTAAACAGTATAATATGATAGATTTGTTGAGGTTAATGCTTCTATGCAAAGCAACCGAAACCATTATCTATAAACTCCTTTATAATAGATGATAATGGAAAGGCTACAGGTTCCAAAGGACTTTTGCAAGCAACTACTTGACCTTGATAAAACTATCAGATTTGCAGGTGTTGCTAGGCTTGGCAATATGCTTATGGCAGAATATAGAGAAAGACTAGACCCATTATTATCATCACGTGAAACGGAGATGTACACAATACAAACAGCTATAGCAGCAGATACCAGAAAAACGATGGAAGACAAACTTGGTAAAACAGTTTATTCGGTTACCTTGTACGAAAAAATAAAGCGCGGAACTATACCATTAAACAATGATTATCTTCTCATGCTATCATTTGATACAGATACAGATCATGAGTCTATAATTCTGAACAAAATACTACCGCTCATAAAAAAATACGACCTTCATGAAGAATAGTAATATATTGTAATTATGTCTATTAATTCTGAATATTATTCCACATGGTGATGATGCAGAAGCTGATCGTAGAATCTTACTGACTTGATATTAACGAACTCTAACATACCATATCTTGACAACTCTCTACCAAAACCACTCTTTTTTACACCGCCAAAGGGGACTCTTGGGTCTGAAACTACAACATTGTTAACAGTTACCATACCAGATTCTACCAACTTTGACAACCTTTCTGCCTTGTCAAGATTTTGAGTCCAGATACTTGCACCGAGACCAAATTCAGAATCATTAGCCAATTTTACTGCTTCCATTTCATCACCGACCACAGTTACAGGCGCAACCGGACCAAACGTTTCCTCGCGTGCTATGCGCATCTTTTGGGAAACCTTGCCTAGAACAGTTGGGCTGTAAAAGTAGCCCTTGCCCTTCATCCGTTTGCCACCTGCAAGAACCTCCGCACCATTCCTGATAGCATCTTTAACCAGACCATCTATGCTTTTTAAACCGCTTTCGTTCACCAGTGGACCTATATCGGTATCATCAGAAAGAGGGTCTCCAACTTTTAATTTCTCTGTTTTCTGCACAAATTGTTCAATGAATTCCTTCGCAACTTTCTTTGCTACAAAAAATCGTTTCGATGCAATACAACTCTGCCCACAATTAATGAAACGTCCTTTAACAGCACCACTCGACGCTTTTTCTATATCAGCATCTTCGCAAACTATGAAGGGATCGCTTCCTCCCAGTTCAAGTACACATTTCTTCAATTGGGACGTTGCTCTTTGAGCTACCTTGGCTCCAACAGGAACGCTGCCTGTGAATGTGACTGCATTAACATCAGAGTCTATCAATGCTTCCGCAACACTGGAATCTCCAATCAATGTTTGAAAAACTCCATCAGGCAAATCTATCCTGCGGAATGCTCTCGCCATCTCAATGCCACATTGCAGCGTTGCACTCGCAGGTTTTAGAACGATGGTATTACCCACCATTAGACAAGGAGCAGTAAACCTCAATGCTTGCCAGTATGGAAAATTCCATGGCATTATGCTACCGATTACACCAAGAGGTTCGAATGCAATGAAACTCTTCCTAGCATCTGTGTTGACAACTTCGTCATGAGTAAAGACAGTTCCATGATCGGCAAAAAACTCCATCACCCACGCACATTTCTCTACTTCGGATCTGGATTCTTTTATCGTCTTACCCATTTCATTTGTGGCAACTTTTGCAAGTTTTTCCTTGTTCTTCCTTAATTCATTCGCAAAGGCATATAGAAAACTAGCACGTTTATGTGCATCCTTCTTCCATTCCTGAAATGCAGTCCGTGCTTTCTTTACTGTCTTTTTAACCTGCTCGTTAGTCATTATCTCATACTCTGCGAGAACTTCTTCAGTTGCTGGATTGATTGATTTTATTTTCATACGTGACTTTAACTTATGCTGTCATATCAGTATATATTTTAATGCATAAGAATAATTTGCAACGGTTAAAGTGCCAATTTTAATACTTATAATATACATATTTAATTCAGTTTGAAGCAGGAATTATCGATGAAAAATGGTGAATTGCGGTTTGAAACAGTTCTTGTAATGCAAGGTGGAGGTTCGCTAGGAGCATATGAGTGCGGCGTATACAAGACACTAGTTAAACATGGAATCAAATTCGATGTAGTTGCTGGCACTTCTATAGGAGCTGTCAATGCAGCGATAATAGCTGGTACGCAAAACAACGACCCAGCAAAGGATCTGGAGGATTTTTGGCTAACTATGTCAGAGACTGTTACACCATCGTTCTTACCCGATAACATAAGAGCTGTTTTTTCATCAATGAGCGCAGCTATGTGGGGAAATCCAAACGCATTTGCACCCAGGTGGTTTACACCGAACCTAAACTACTTCTTTCCATACATGTCACCTTACTTGTATGATATTACACCATTGAAGAATACTTTGAACAAGTATGTTGACTTTACAAAACTCAAAAGTCCAGATAGACCAAGACTTATCGTAACTTCCACAGATATACAGAAAGGTAAATCTGTCACCTTTGACAGCAAGCATATGGAGATAGATGCAGATCACGTGCTTGCTAGCGCAGGTTATCCATTCTACGGTATAGCATGGACGCAAAAAGACGGCAGATATCTTTGGGATGGAAGTTTGCTGAGCAATACACCGTTACGCGAAGTGATAAACGCCTCGCCTCGATGCGATAAAAAAGTGTATATCGTTAACCTGTTTCCACGTATTCATGAGGAACTTCCGACAAACATGTCCGAAGCATGGCATAGAGCTAGGGATATCATGCATACAGACAAGACAGAGCATAATTTGAGAATGTCAAGAGTTATTACAAGATATTTGGAACTTTTGAAAGAAATGCATGAGATCATAAGCATTGCTAATCTTGACGAAGAGACGAAAGCCAGATTCAAGAAGATAGAGCCAGAATACCATAAATTAGCATGCGAACGTGGCGCAATAATCCAAGGAATAATACGCATAGAGCGAAAAGAAGAATCGCATTTCATTTTCGAGGATGCTGATTTCTCAGTTGCTACTATAAAGCAACTAATAAAACAAGGAGAGGAAGATGCTGAAACCGTTCTTGCAGAAAAAGAGAAAAACACATGAAGCGCATTGATAAGGAGGCTCTAAGGCTCCACAAGAAGCTTAGGGGTAAGATTGAGATCAAAAGTAGATTTCTTATACGGTCACCAAACGATCTGAGTCTGATTTACACACCAGGTGTAGCTGTAATATCCAATGAAATTCATAAGGATAAGAAGAAAGTTTATGATTACACATCCAAGTGGAACAACGTTGCAATTGTTACAGATGGTTCCAGATTACTCGGATTAGGAAACGTTGGTCCAGAAGCTGCATTACCAGTAATGGAAGGAAAAGCCATAATATTCAAACAATTTGGCAAGATTAACGCTTTTCCTATTTGTCTAGCAACTCAGGAGAAGCAAGATATCATGAAGACCGTAGAACAGATTGCTCCAGTATTCGGTGCAATAAACATAGAAGATATTGAATCGCCAAAGTCATTAGAAATCGTAGATCACCTTCAGCAGGATTTGGATATACCAGTTTTTCATGATGATCAGCATGGCACTGCTACAGTAGTATTGGCAGCATTGATAAATGCGTTAAAAATTGTTAATAAAGATCTAAAACAGGCAAGAATTGTAATTGTTGGTGCTGGTGCTGCTGGCTATGGTATTGTAAAGATACTTGATCATGTTGAAGCTAAAAATTTGCTGGTTGTAGATTCTGCTGGCATAATCAATGAAGAAAGGATAGAAAATATGAATCCATACAAAAAGAGAATTGCCTACATTACTAATCGGGATAAGATCAATGGATCGTTGAATGATGCTTTACACAAAGCTGATGTTTTGATAGGTGTATCAGGACGAGCTAAATTGATAACAAGAGAGATGATTAGCAGCATGACAAAAGATCCAGTAGTTTTTGCTTTGACCAATCCAGAACCAGAGATAATGCCAGAAGATGCCAAGCGAGGGGGTGCGCGGATAGTTGCTACTGGACGATCGGATTATTACAATCAGGTCAACAATGCGCTGATCTTTCCATTCATACTGCGAGCTGCTTTAGATGCAAGAATTCGAAATATAGATGAGAAGATGCTGGTCAGTGTTGCAACTAACCTATCTAAGTTGGTGGGAAAGAAGTTGAGTGAAAGGTACATTCTACCTTTAATTACAGATAAACGAATTCCTTCTGCTATTGCGAGATCAATAAAAAGTAAACCAACTGACTGTCTAATCTAATAATGGATTACTTTAGAATTTAACAATGATATTCCACAGCAAATGACATCTACGGTGATAAATTCAACATCACTATCACGCGCAATCTCTTCAACACCCTGCAAAGTCAATCTGTGTTCAATTACAAAATGTGTTCCATTGTCATAACAAGCCGGAAGTAATGATTTTTACTGGTCTTACAGTATAAAATATACCTATCAAACTTATTATTGCCTAAACTCTTGCATAAGTTATACAACGTTACGATCTTTCCATTAATCATTTACCCACTTGGCGATACCTTCTTCTGCTAATATGAACTGGCGCTAAGACCTTTCATGCCTGCTTAAATCGTTGAAATTGTTACTATTTGGCCTTACTCATTGCTATGGTATCTACTGTTGTCACTTCCTTATAGCAGCGCTCGCAGTACCACTTTAAGTTATATGGCTTCAAATCCAAATAATCAAAGAGTTCACCACATTTCGAACAATAATCGTAATCACAGAATTCGTATAGATTCGCACCCATTGCTACCGGATCTTCTGATGTAGTTTCAATATAGCACTTGTTGCAATACCATTTCAAGTTGTAAGATTTCAAATCCAGATAGTCACAGACTTCATGACATTTAGAGCAGTAGTCGTAGTCATTCAATACCTAAATTTGGTCATGCGTTTATTTATCATTGATGTACACAGTGAAGCTAACTGTGTTGCAAGCAATTATTTATTATCTAATACCTTCACATTTGAAAGATATCTGTTGATTTTAAAACTTTGACGAATACAGTTAAGAATACTTGCCCTTATCCAGTGGGCTACGAACAATGATATCTCCGATTTCATAAAAATCACAGATGAAGAATCTGTTGTATGAAATTAATTA
>CAYJTD010000011.1:5790-18113 GCA_964372525.1 uncultured Nitrosopumilales archaeon
GAATTAATTAGACCGAATTGAATATTTATCTAACTAATCAGATCTCTCCATTAACCATTCGCCCACTTTAGGCCATACCTTCATCTGTGAGTAGGAGCTGGCACACAGACCTATATGACCAGTGGGGAATGACATGAGTGTCTTATCTTTGCTTTGCACGGCGTAATTCAATGCTTTGCTGGATTCTGGCGATACAAGGTGATCAGATTCTGCAATTATAGTCAAGAGCGGTACATCTATCCTGCGCAGATCTACCAACCTTCCTCCTATCTGCAGTCGGTTTTGAACAAGCAGATTTTCCTGATAGATATCTTTTACCCATTGCCTGAATACTTCTCCTGGGATAGGAGGTGTGTCCCAGAGCCACTTTTCTAATTTCAAAAAGTCATCAACGAACTCCTTGTCCTCGATCTTTTCAGCAACCTGATTATACTTCTCCACATAATGCTTAAACGGCTTCAGCATCATAAAGAAAAGGTATTGAAAAGCTGGCGGTATGTTACCCAGTGTGTCAACGAAGTTATCTATATCAAGAAATCTGGCCAATGACGCAAAAATGGTAGTGTCTTTGCTACAGTCAATCGACGGCGCCAACGTTATCAGATTCCTTACTTTCTCTTTATGCAGTGCTGTATAAATTGTAGAAAATGTGCCGCCCATGCAGTAGCCGAAGAGCGATACTTTATCAGAGTTAGATTGATTCCTTACCACATCAACACATCTGTCTATGTAGCCATTGACATAATCATCGATGGACAAGACTCTTTCCTTGCTTCCAGCCGTACCCCAGTCTATCAGATATACATCGAATCCTTGGTCTAGGAGGTTTCTTATTGCGCTCCTTGTCTCAATGTCCAATATGTAGTGCCTGTTCACCAAGGCATAAACGATCAGTATTGGTGTTCTGTGTAATCTTTTAGCTATTGGTTTATAATGTAGGATCTTTGCTTGATCCTCTTCGTACACAACATCATGCGGAGTGGTTTTGTACTTCGTTTCTTGAAGAGATGACAATACTGGCAAAGCTCGAACAAAACCCATGTAGAGATCTAGCATTTGACGCTGAATATCCATGCTAATCTCTCTGCGGATTTGCTCATCTTCATTTATTGTTGTCAAGGTTAATCCCCAAGTTCTTTTTGATCATTCTTTGAGTTTTTACTGGGTTCCAAATTTTTCTGTATCTCAGACAGACTATTAAGAAAGACTCTTGGCATATCATTATTGGCCTTTATATGCTCCATTAGGGAATTAAGCAATTTACCAAGATTCGACACAAATTGTGGTGATCTGAAAAGATTGGTAAAAGTTTCTTCAAAGGTGTCTATATACAGCGAAGTAGTCTCTTTGGAATTAGCATGATGGTTCATTGATTTCGGCACTTTGTTTGCCAGCTCGTCAGAGGCTTCAACCCAAGCCTTATACAACAACGCTTGGCAGTATGCAAATCTGGTAAAAAATTCAAACCCATTTGTTGTTGTAGCATCTATAGTATTCTGTTCATTTAGATCGTAGCGAAATACTTTTTGACGTTCACCAATACCTTTATCAGCAGTCTTTGATGACGCCTTTAGAGTTTCATGAGATTTGCAATTATTTTGTTCAGATATATTTAACGAATCAATAGATTGATCTGGCATCATTACTTCACCATCTTTTTGGAATAAATTCTTTGTCTTTAACTGTTCTACCAGAACTTTTAGCATACAGCCTTGGTATCAGATTGCTTTGGGAATTTGTTAGCATGGTTTCTTTAAAAGAACTAATAACATTTATAGGAAAACATCTATAATTTCTTCTAAACCAATCTAACCTTTCTCCATACAACCATTCTGCAACGTTATAAGCAGTTGAATTCTTTGATTCTCTACGATCATGAGGATGCATTTCCCTCATACCTCACAAGTCTATTATATTTAAGAAAGATGAATACACTGTCATACAGTGAGTTGCTTATGAAGGTCATCTGGGAGTTCGATCCTTGCTATCACGCAGGACTCTGTGAGCTCAAAATCAGCTCTTTTGTTTGCCAATTTCTCAAATATTATGCTGAGAAGTTCCTTGATAAATTCAGACCACTTTAATCCCATATCATGCTGTATTACGAACGTGTGTTTGGTTCCATCTATGATATGATCGGAAGCAATTCCAGCATCCTTCACATACTCTTCTAACACATGCAAAAATGCTGCTAGGTCTTGCCTCTTTAGCATAAAGATAACAGAGTCCTTTAGTATTCTGAAAGTTCTTCCTGCAAGAAACTTTACCTCCCTATCATCACAACCATTTATAATATCCATGAGTAATTGTTTAGGTACAGGAAGGGTACCTAGACGTTGTTGGTACCTGTCGAACTCTACAAATCTCCGCAGAACTTGGTTAACAAGAATATTCGCAGATGTTTCGTTGAAACCAGCCTCTCTTCCTATTTCCTCCAGAACTTTGACATCTATTCTATAACTTACGCTTCGTGTCTTTCTCTTTATAGTTTCCATGTAAAATCACTTGACTAATTAAGGAAACGTGATGGTAGTTATTAAAAGTAATGTCACACCGTTCTAATGTTAACAAAAAATCTGCAGTTGATACTGGAACATATAATTGCCAATTCCGGTTGGAAATAATACAATGTTATGGTTAATAAATTGCAATTATGTCAATTTACATGTAAATGGAAGAGCATATGATTCTCCGAATTGGTTATCAATTCTGAAAAACATCTCATAGTTTGTATACCTTGTAAGTGTTAAAGAAAAAGTTTGGTATCACTGATTTAGAAATTCTAGAAGTTGTTACTGTGGTCGGCTACTTTAACTTCATCAATCGTGTAGCAAATACCCTTGATGTCCAATTAGATGCTATCCAGTTTCAGCCAGACAATATCAATCAGAAGATATTGGAGTGATAGAATGATGGCTTTCAGATGTCCACAATGTGGTAGAGATATGAATTACAGGGGATTTTCTACTAAAATTGGTCAATTATTTGGATGGGCTTACATGAAATGCGATATCTTCCTTTCAAACAAGGAAATTAAGAAGATTATTTGTAGACCTTGATTTTGACAAAGTATGTATGATAAAAGCTAATTCAATAATAGTTAATTATTTTGTATTAATTATTCTTTTATCAGTAACTATCATGTTAACACGAAAATCATTCTTCCCATGCTGCACCTCGTCAAAAAGCTGAAAATCGTACGTTAATCCTATACTTACAGATTGAAGTTTTGCTAAATATCTATCGTAGTATCCATGCCCATATCCTATCCTATACCCCTGTCTATCCCATGCTATTCCTGGCACAAGCACCAGATCAATATTTTCTATCTGTTCGCAATGATCTTTTGGTTCCATTATCTTGTATTTACCAACTTCCAGATCACTATGCAGATCTTTCACATGTGCAAAAACTATAGTAGTTCCGTCGACTACTTTTGGTAATACTAATTTTTTATTCATCTGTAGTACTTTATCCAGAATCTTCGATGTTCTTACCTCAGATCCTATGGAATGATATACTGCTACTGTATTAGCCTTGGTAAATTCATCCATACCAATTATTTTCTTTTGAATATCATCACTCATTTTGTCTAGCATTTCATCAGGCAATGAATTTCTGATCTTCAACATTGCCTGACGTAAGGCATCCTTTGAACTATACATCTACCTGTATCCCTTGACTCAATGATGTTGCCAGTACAGTATTTCTCAACAACATTGCCACAGTCATTGGGCCAACTCCGCCTGGTACCGGAGTTATGTAAGACGCTTTCTCTTTCACACTTTCAAAATCAACATCACCTACAAGCTTCCCATTAACCCTGTTTGTAGCCACATCAATTACTACAACACCATCTTTCACCATATCTGAAGTTACGATAAATTTGTCTCTATTACCAACAGCGGTAACAAGTATATCTGCTCGTTTGCATACTTCTTTTAGATTTGGCGTTTTAGAATGACAGATGGTTACAGTTGCATTCTGGTGTAATAACATTAAGCTAATTGGCTTGCCCACGAGCATGCTTCTATTAATTACTACAGCGTGCTTACCTTCCACATTAATATTGTAATATCGTAATAATTCCATAACACCTGCTGGGGTACACGGTTTCAGCATTGCCAGATTATAGGCTAACAAACCTGCATTGGCCGGTGTTAATCCATCAACATCTTTCTTTACATCTATCATACCAGTAACAACAAATTCTGTGATCTGTTCCGGCAATGGCAATTGAACAAGTATGCCATGCACTTTATCATCCTCATTAAGTATCGTTACCAATTCAACTAGTTGCTGCGTAAGATACTCCTTTGGAGGACGGTGATCAATAGTTTTGATACCAATTTCCGCACAGGCTTTTTGCTTCATACCGACATATGTGGCAGATGCTGGATTGTCTCCAACAAGAACAGTAGCAAGACAAGGCTCTACACCATTTTCCTTTATCCTTTTTACAGCTGCAGCTACCTTCTTCTTCACCTGTTCTGCAACCTCTTTACCATCAATTATCTTTGCAGTCAATAGGAACCACAAATATGTGCCCACTTATAGAGTTTAACCGAAAAATAATCGGCATGTATACACATTTAGAAGTTTGATATTGATGCTAGCAGGTAGAGTAACAACTGCAGTAGATCAAAAGCAAAGCATGCAGTTCAAATCAAATAATAGATTGGACTCGGTAATTCATTAGTAAAATGGAAACTCCTAAAAGAGTGGTTTTGTTTATTTAACAAAGCTAATACATGTGTGATTGTTATATACTAGAGGCTTGAGGGATCAGGTATCTTGGTAGTAGAATACTTGCCAATAATAATAATGTCAGCAATAGGGCTGGGTGTAGGAATATGGTGGGGCAGAATTCAGAAGAGGAATAAGGCTAGACATAGGAATATGGATGAACATAAGAAAAGTGATAGACATAAGAAAAATTAGATAGCTTTCAACTTTTTCAAATTCATTTGAAAATTATAAACCCCTATTATGTAGCTGTATGTGACAGGAAAAATTAATCGGGTTCCCAAAATAGTATCATGTATTTGCATTTCATACATCCCCATGGTCGCACAAAAACACCTTCTGTTGGAATTAAACGCTTAACGCTAGGCTTTTGATCCACTTTGTACAAAACTGTAGCAAATTGACTTTGTTGCCAATTATTTTGTCCACAATTAGGACACTTGAATGTTGGAGCCATAATGAAGAGATGCAACTAAACTATAAGAAGATTAACGATTCTTGGTATTTTAAGTCCGGTAATTTATCTCTATAATAGATCTAAAGTAAAGTACAGAGTTTATGTGTTGAATACCGACTTTAACTCAATTAGATTATTACTCTGCAGAGAGATCCCAATAGTTGGCATCTCTAACAACTTCTGTTGGTAGACCGAGGGACTTCCATTCCTTTAACGATTTAGCGTACAGTTTTACGTTCCTATAGCCAGCAAGGATCAATGCATAATATGCTAGTCCTGACAACGTACCTACACTACCACAATACGTGATCACTTCTTGGGAATTGGATATTCCCCTATGTTCTACAATCCTCCTCAGCTCTTCCGGAGATCTTAAAACGCTATTTTCTCCAGAGAAGGTCTTCCATGGCAAACTTATTGCCTTCGGTATATGATGATCCAAATAGTTTAGCCGTTCCCTCGAATCAAGAAGCACCTTGCCGTCTTGTCCTGCAGAGGAATTAACATAATCAGCGGTTGCAAGAATGTCATTGTTTATCTTTAGTGAATGTTTTGCTTTCTTGTAGACCCTCTTCTTTTTCTCTACTTTCAGGCCCATAGATTTCCAAGTACTGAATGTGACCCCCAGTAGTGAAACATCCAGATGCCCTATGTATTCAAGTGTCCATGCGACCCTTGCTGCCAGCGCACCAAAGGTATCATCGTACACTACCACGTGTATATTGTCATCAATGCCAGCATTTGCAAAAACCTCAACTACCTTTTCAAGACTTCCTGCGTTTAGTATATCTGCTAAAGGTATGGATACAGCACTAAGGATGTGCTCCTTGCCGTACTCATCAGCTTTTCTTACGTCTACAACTCTTACCCGTTTCTTCTCAATTGACTTTAACAATTCGTTGGGTTCAACAATAATAGGATGTCTTCTTGAACTGGATTCGGTTTTATCTGCTACCGACTTCAAGCCGCACATTCGCCCCGAGCTGTCTTCGCCTTGAACATATCGTCATTGCCATAGTCCATGTATGATTCGGGGCTCTCCTCAGGACTAGGTAGCTTAGAAATATTATCAATAACACTCTTCAGATTTTCCGGTTTCTTCACAGTTCCAGAACCTTCACCTCTTAGAATTCTTGATACCCACGCATTCAAACTCTCACCTTCATTCCTTTCTTGTTTGTAGATTTCGATTATCTTCAACACAACGTCGATGATTTTCTTTGCTGGAACTCTTGTGAAGATCTTTCCAAGCGAAGCATTCTCGGTAATACTGCCTCCCAAGAGCATGTTGTACGTTGGTGCAAGCGTATTATTCACCCTTGATGCACCGCCATAGAAACCTATGGTAGCAACTTCGTGCTGTCCACAGGAGTTCGGACACCCGCTTATCTTTATCGTAGAATCTCTAAGCGTGTCATCCATGTCAAGCCCAAGTTCAATAAACTTGGTCTGTATTTCTTTTGCAAGCCTGTGCGAATTTGTTATTGCCAGATTACATGATGTTGTTCCAACACAGCCTACTGCAGAGGCCATTGTTAGCGCTCCTGAATTTGCAAGACCTGTTTGCACGAGCCTCTGATATAATTCAGGCAAGTCTGATTGCATAACCCATCTTAACACTATGTTCTGTAACGGTGTAGTACGAATGCAGCCCTCTGCAGAAAATTCTTTACAAATATCCGCTACGGCTTTCAGCTGTCTAGATGTGATATCTCCAGCCTGTAACGTTATGAATACTACCACGTATCCTTGTTGTTTCTGCGGTACTATGTTAGTGTGCAACCATCTCTGATAACCTGGTGGATTGGAAGTTGATTCGTAGGAGACAATTGATGGTGCAAAATTTGGTGTCTCTTCCTCTACTATCTCCAGTTTCGCAGCAGTAGACTTGGTAGCATTTACAACCATGCGTTCCTTCAGAACAAGCTTCTGAAACTTCTCAAAACCCATATCATGCACTAGATATCGCATTCGATTTCTGTGCATCTTTTCTCGATCGCCAAGTCTATCGAACAACCTTACCGTCGCCATACAGGTAGGCAACGCATTTTCAATCGGAGTGAATTCTTCTAAAAGCTCGCCTATGAACGAAGCTGGACCTAGACCACCTCCTAGGTATATTCTGAATCCCCCAACCTGTTGACCATTGATCTCTTTAACTGCTGGAACCAAGCCGATATCGGCTATTCTAACAAGGCTGTGCTCTTCACAGCATGCAAAGTTTATCTTGAATTTCCTAGGCAGGTTCTGGTTCATCGGGTTTCTAAGAAAGAACTTCGCAACGGCATTAGCATATGGCGTTGCGTCAAATACTTCGTTAGCACACACACCTGCGAAGTGACTGCATATAACATTTCTAATTGTATTTCCGCAAGCCTCTCTAGTTGTAAGACCAACTTCAACAAGCCCCCTCATTACTTCTGAAACATCATCAAGATGGATCCAATGCAGTTGTATATTCTGCCTGGTGGATACATGAGCACTTCCAATAGAGAAGGCATCGCTAAGGAAAGATAACTTCTCTAACTGTTCTGGCGTAATTATACCCGATGGTATCTTTATACGCACCATACTGTAGTCAGCTTGCATTCTAGAGCCGTAAGTTCCGTTCTGCAACCTGAACCTCCGGAATTCGTCTTCGCTGATCTTCTTTCTCCTGAAAAGCTTTACAATTTCCTCAAACGTATTGACCTCTTCCGGTTTACCCCATTTAGTACTGGTTCTCTTGATCTGCAAGCGCTTGTTTTGTGCTCTTTTCATACGTTCTCAAACCTCTACGTCAAATAATAATATTTCTACAATATAAGCCTGAAATTAGAAGTCAGCAACTGATCTTAACTCTCCGTCCCTCTATTGAGAGCTTGCCCTCTGCAAAGAGTCTTACGGCTTCTGGGTATATACTATGTTCTTGTTCCAGTATTCTCGCAGCAAGAGAATCTGCCGTATCGTCGTCTTTTACTTCTACCGACGCTTGAATTATTATAGGTCCAGTATCTACGCCTTCATCCACGAAATGAACAGTGCAACCACTTATTTTAGCGCCATACTCTAGTGCCTGTTTCTGCACATTAAGGCCGGGAAAAGATGGAAGCAAGGCAGGATGAATGTTCATTATACGCCACCTATACTTTTGCACAAATTCTTTACTAATAATACGCATAAACCCAGCTAAACATACCAGCCCATTTTCCGGCGTTACCTGATTTTCCTGCAAACAATCTACGATCTTTCTATCATATTCCCAGCTAGCACCTTTCTTCCCCTCATCATCTATGAAAACGGCATTTACACCGTATTGCTTTGCGATCTCTAAAGCCCTGGCATTTGATTTGTTGCTTATTACTACACAAGGTTTCACATTTTTTATAGATCCTTCTTTGATCTTCTGTAAAATTGCCTCCATATTGCTACCTCTTCCCGAAACTAGTATGCCTAGGTTGATCAAACTAGAGCAACCTACAATCTTTATATTATAAGTTTGTTATTATTGACAATCTTTTTTTCGCTAGTGTTAAGGCAATAACACGCCTGATTCGTCAGATAGTTTCTTTCGTATTTTATCGCCGTTACACTTGCTTACCTCGTTGTAGATTTCCCTATGTTATGAACGATGTAATAATTTGCTATCACTAAGATATATGAAGGTTAGAATATTTTTTCTGCTCTACATCTAGTCACTATTACAGAAAGTTATTTATTATAAAAAAATGTTGCATTTACTTGCAATTAATAACAATGCAAAAAACTACTTTTCAATAAACTGCAAGATAGTAGTATGACTGCAATCTATCCTAGTTGCTTTGTAAAACTCAATCGCCTTAAGAATAGATGTAGCTATGTTACTGAACAATGATAAAAAGCCTAGTTCCGTTGTCACTCTTTACCATTCTCGTTTTAGGTTCTTTAGCGGTAACAATCCCCCTTGAAGGACAAGGTGGCGGACAAGCTGGAACTACCCTCAGTGCAGAGAAGACAGCTGTGGGATTCTTTGAAAGACGCATCGTGTATGACTGGACGATCGTTAAGAGTGTATTACCAACAAGTATAGAGATCAAACCGGGTAATTCTGGTTCTGTCACTTACACACTAACTGCTACCCGTACGGGGTCGCAAACTGATACATTCGGTGTGCGTGGTCAAATCTGTGTTACCAACGGAGGAGACAGAACTACAGAAAACTTGAAGCTTGTAGACAGAGTGCAGTTCAAGATTGGCAATGGTCAGTTCCAAGATCTCGGTGGTGCAACACAAACCATAATTCCAGCACAACAACTTGGACCCGGTGAAATGCAATGCTATCCATACGAAATAACATTTACGCCTGTATCTGGTGCCACATATAGAAATGTGGTAAAAGTTACAATTACAAATCACTCTGGTCATTTAGGCCAAGAGTTTGGGCCAGAGCCCAAGGCTGATTTCAGTCTTCCAACTACTTTTACTTTAGTAGAGATTGATGAAGATGCTACCCTTACTGACATTCAAAATTGTCCCAACGGATTCGTCTGCACATCAATAAACACGGGACAAGGTCTAAGTCCTTGGAGCTTGATGGGTCAACCCAACATACTCTCCGATCAGGTAACAATCTCTTTCAATAAAAATATACAGAATGTGTCTGCACCTTGTGGACAAGAGTTTAACCTAGACAACACAGCCATACTAACTGAGAGTGATACGGGTCAGCAAAGACAAGACACGGCTAGAGTAACTATATCTACTGGCGAATGTCCACCTCCACCTCCTCCACCAGATGGCAAGGGAGCTAAGACTATAGGATTCTGGAAGAAGCATAAAACTGACACAACTTCTCTACTACCACAATTACTTGGCAATTATAATGTAGATACATTTGCAAAAGCCAAGGCCGTATTTGATGCAGCAAAATCAAAGAATGCACATGATATGCTGGCAACACAGTTACTTGCCGCTAAACTCAACAAAGCAAATGGTGTTCCTAGTGGTTGCATAGATTCTGCAATAATTACTGCGGATAATATTCTAGTTACCGCTGGATACAGTGGTCCTAATACAACTACACCTCCACAAGGTTCCGCCAAGGCCACTGTGAATGCCGTTAAGAACGCACTAGATGCATTCAACAACTTTGGATGTCTCTAGACCTAGCCTTTACCTTTTATTAATCTGCTAAGGCAAATCTTATATTATAAGTTTGTTATTATTGACAATCTTTTTTTCGTTAGTGTTAAGCAAAAGAACGCCTAAACTTCCTCTTGACCTAAAAAACTCTATCAGGGTATCCATATTGCCAATTTCTTGAATAGCAATCTTTTAACCTCTTTCCTTTTAGGTTCATTAATTTTCGTTAATTCCTTGCGAATTTGAAGTATTAACTCATCTTTCTGTTTAACTTTTTCTCGATAGGTTAAGATACGCCCTTTAGGAGGCCATTTATCGGATTCACTCAATTCTTTTTGTAGGGAAGAAAGTTCTTTGATAAGTTCGTTAATATTGGATTTCTTAGTTATCCGTGCCATATAATATAACGATATGATGTCATCGTCGATTATTAACGTATACTAGAAACCCACACCTGTATTAAACTATCAAGAATTTTATGTATTAATAACGTAAAACTGTTATCCGACCCCTGCAACGTCGGGCCTATCATGCACCTTAACATGAGCATCTAGTTCCTTCTGGGTTCTGAATACCTGACCGCATCTAGGGCACTTGAAACCCTGTTCAGACATAACCTAATTTTCTTGCTCAAGAAATAAAAACATTCGATAACCACACGTAGAACATTCCATTTAATTTAGTCTGATCAGGTAGACTTCTATAAGTAAAAAAGTTTAGAACTGACATTCATAACGCAAAAATACTAATATAAAAGATAACGCATTCTATAATTAATAAAAATGGACAGTGAAAATATGCCTGATTTGACCAAACTGCTGGATATGTATAGTGAATTAATTCTCTCCCTGAAGTCACAATTCCCAAAAACGGACTTGAAATTCCTATTGGAACTGATATCTCATGAGTTTTTACACCCTGACCATACTCCCACCGTACAACTACAAATATTCTATAACAAAGGAGTAGACTTGCATTCAAAGTCAGATCATCTCTCTGCAAGGATGGATAGAGTTCCTGCCCTTTACTCGTCCGAGAATCGTTTGGTTATTGAACCAAGACTGAGACTTAGAGACATAGAGGAACTTTCGAAGGATCCTGATATAGAAAGCCTTGCCGGCGATGTATTTTGCTGCATCGATACCTTGATAAGTCGAAGAAAAAAGATGGTTTGATACCAAGTTCGGACATTGTTGTTAGAAGGCATAGATAAAGCATGCCTAGTTCGTTCTTGAGTTTCTAAATTTCAAAAATTGAAGTAGATTTCATTAATTGCTAAACATGTTATGGTTTAGTCGTTTTGTTACGACATTCACACATACAATCTATGCTGATAGTGCTACCAGAGCCTTTCCTATACTCTTCCAGAATCACCTTTTTCTTATGACTCTTGCACCTTACGCTTATGCGATATGTAGTCAAATGGTTTTGGTTTTTCTCTTCTATATTTTCGTCTGTCAGTTCAATTTTTACCCTAGTAGATGTTCCACATGAATCGCATGATAGTTGAATGGTTTATGGGACATGCTATAGGTATAGACGGTCATTACACGGCTAACGGTATAAAAGAAGAATATACAAAATTCGAACAAGCTGTAAGGATTTCGTAGTTGTTCTTCTATTCTTTACTTAATTGATAGCATGATGTTCTAGGAAGTGGATCATATGTTGGATATTTCATATGTTTGGATGAATTATTTTGAAACCGAATTTACAAACGATTTTTTCTTTTACACTTTAATACGATAACAACTATAATATTCTAATGAAGGATCTAAGAAAAATGGTTATTTTGGGCTTATCGCTGGTTCCATTGATGGTAGATATCAACCCTGCCCATGCTTCCGGTCAAATGCCAAAGATAATGATGTCAACTGATAATGGGTCAGCATTAGTGGAAGTGTCTTTTCATAAAGGAACCATGGCTAATGATATGTTTACTATAGATGCGCCCCAGGAAGTCAAGTTTGATATAGTAATCATGTACCCAGGAGCATTTGACCCGATTAATCATGTGAAC
>CAYJTD010000011.1:18123-20051 GCA_964372525.1 uncultured Nitrosopumilales archaeon
CCGGTTCATTCACTCTTACGATTGATATTGAAGGCACTGGTATCACACAACCTTATGATAAGTCACCACGTGGGACTGCAAGCGTGATGGTACCGGTAGTTCCAGAGTTTCCGCTTAGTGTTATGACAATAATGGCTGCAGTAGTGGGTCTGGCGATAGCAACTACAAAATTCAAGAATCGGTTGTAGATGTAAACAAACTCCCCATCATTATTTTTTGCATTGACACTTATCGTGGACTTTTTTTTAATTCAGTTACCTGTTCTCTGCATTAAATTCTCGTATATCTATACCAAACTGCATCGCAACATCCATCAGCATAGCTATGTTGGAAAGGCTAAATTCTTCCGTATGCGAATTCATTCTTTTCATTTCCATAGATAGCCTTAACAAATCCAATAACTCAAGTATAGCAACTTCACCAAGCGCCTTGAAATAGGTATCTGTAATCAATTTACTTACATCTCTTTTATGACGAAATCTTATACGGTAATGTGTGTAATTCAATGGATGAAGAGGTGAATATATTTTTCAATAGGAAAGCTTTACGCAATTCAATTCTCTGTTTATAGTAACTTAACTACTTCTTCTCTTTCCACACCTACGAGCGTCTCAGTCTTTGCATACTCTAGACCACCACTCTGAAGGAAGTAGCTGAAAAGCTCCCTCTCGTTTGGGGCTTCTATAATCCATACCGCATCATATTGACCCAATGTCCATATAGCATCTCTAACCTTGATTCCTTTTGGAAGGTTATTTAACAACTTGTCACCAAACTCTGCAACTGATTGCGGATCCTTTTTGAATTTTATCAGTGATACGAAAAGCATTAACTAATATTGTCATTGCAAATAGTTAAGTGTTGTCATTTCACGTTCATATCACTGATTTAATATTTGTCGAGCTATGTAATCTATCTTAAAGAATTATATGATTAGGTTTTGAACATTATAACCTTAAACTATCTCAACGACACCTAAACAACGCAATGAATTCCGCAATTATTACTGAACAAATTACAGAAAAGGTTTCTAGAGAATGCAATAATGATATTCTAGATTTCATTATTTACATGAACTTCTGATTTTCGATTACATGGTAAAAAGTGGCTAACCCCTTGCTTATCATATCTTTTTACCGATATGTGAGTAATGCCAACTGTAATTTCGGTAGCAAATGAGAAAGGTGGAGTAGGGAAGACTGACCTATCGGTAAATCTTACGTCGTGTTTAGCACAGCAAGGCAAGAAGGTCTTGCTAATCGATCTTGATCCGCAAGCAAACGCTACGAGATACTTGATGGAAGAAGAATTTGAACAAACCTCTGCAGATCTACTAATTGAATCTATTACAAGCATATACGATCTAGCCATAAAGACCAACGTAAGAGGGCTTAGTTTAATACCGGGAAGCAAGGCTTTGAGTGCGGCTCAATTGCGCCTTGCTGGAGATGCAGATATGCAATTCAAATTAAAACGTAAGCTAAGGTTTCTTACAAATCATTATGAGTTCATCTTCATAGATACACCGCCATCGCTTGGCGTTCTTACAATAAACGCATTAACAGCCTCTAACTTTGTGATCGTGCCATTGCAGACACATTACCTACCGCTGTATGGAATAAGCGACTTGATGAATACCATTGAGAAACTTAAACATGAAATCAATCCAACATTACAGTTACTGGGTATAGTGCTTACCATGTATGATAAAAGGACCAGAATTACAAGAGAAATCGAAACTATGGTAAAAGAGCGATTTGATGGCAAAGTCTTTAGAACGAACATACCAGTATGTGTAAAAGTCACTGAATCGCCAAGTCACAATCTACCGGTAACGATCTACGCACCAGCAAGTTCTGCCGCTCAATCCTACCAGAATTTGGGTTCGGAGTGTTTGAAATGCCTAGAAGACTGCATGACAACCCTTT
>CAYJTD010000012.1:0-19596 GCA_964372525.1 uncultured Nitrosopumilales archaeon
CACTACTCCTTGATAGGTTATTAAAA
This sequence comes from uncultured Nitrosopumilales archaeon, assembly GCA_964372525.1. Lineage (GTDB taxonomy): Archaea > Thermoproteota > Nitrososphaeria > Nitrososphaerales > UBA213 > CAYJTD01. The sequence goes on from CAYJTD010000012.1 coordinate 27, forward strand.
ACGTAACAGTTGGAACTATTGATTTAATCTGAATACCTCATCATTGAAGCCTGTCAACAATCAAGCATCAACAGAAACGTTGGTCAGAATATCAAGAGATGAAGCAACGAAACTCCTTTGAAATTAAATTAATAAGTAGTAATTTATTGTGATAAACAATGCATTCTAAGGTTGCACATACGGCAGAACATGTATTCATGGGCAGTTTGCAAAAACTAGTTGATAGCGTATCTGTAAGAAAGGTTAAGCATTCAGATACAATCAACAAAGTGTATCTGAAGAGCTCTGAGTTAACATTGGACATAATCTATCAAGCTGAAGTTATGACTAACAAAGTAATAGAAGAGGGAAGAGATGTGAAAGAATATAAATTTCAATCAATCGAAGAAGCTCGCAAGGCATTTCCAAACATGCGTGCCTATGAAGAACGCATATCTGGCGAAGTTAGAGTAGTAGAAATTAATAATTATGATTATTCGGCTTGTGCAAGGGAACATGCAGAGAAAACCAGTGAATGTGAATTCTTCCTCGTTACCAGGATAACGAAGGAAGGCGATCAGTATGAAATAGAATTTCTTACAGGAAAGGAAGCACAAAAATCAGCATTGGATCTGAGCATGAAGTGCATAAAGGTTGCACGTGAGCTTGGTGCCAGTATGCAGACATTGGAAGCTACAGCTAAGAACATGAAAAACGAGTTAGACGTATACAAGAATAGAATGATTATTGTGACAGAAAAGTTTATTGATTCCTTAGCACCTACAAATAAGAACGGGAAAATCATTTACTCAACGATCATGCAGATGCTTGACGATTCAGTGGTTATGAAAAAGGCTGGGGAGATTATAAAACAAAATAATGCTATAGTATTATTTGCTAACGTTAATTCTAGGGCTATGGTCTTGCTTGCATGCAATGAGAACTTGCAATTAGACTGCAACAGTGTGCTAAAATCTGTTCTTGGTAAGTTTGGAGGAAAAGGAGGAGGAAAGGTGACTTTTGCAACCGGTTCTGTTGAAAGAGAGAATGTAGAGGAAATATTCAATACTTTACGTAAAGAGTTAAATTTAGAGTGAAGAGGTTTTGTTGTGTTGAGCGAAGAAGAGCTAGGAGACTGGAGAAGAACACATTATTCATCTCAGATAAAACCTGACTTGAAAGATAGCGCTGTTCTTGTTGTGGGTTGGGTCTCCAGCATACGTGATCATGGAAACATTGTATTCATCATGCTTACCGATAAGGATGGAGAGATGCAGGTTACTGCTAAACTTGATGAGTGCGGCAAGGAACTTTTTGATAAGATCAGCCAAGTTAAGGAGCATTCTAGCATAGGTGTGAAGGGTAAGGTTAGAAGCATGGAGAATGCTCCAAACGGAGCAGAAGTAATTCCTGCAGAGATAAAGATATTTTCCATGGCTAATAAAGTGCCACCTTTTCAAGTGTACAGCAAGACAGTAGCAAGCATAGATACAAGATTAGAGTTACGAGCTGTAGACCTGCGTAGAAAAGTTTTGCGGGCAGTCTTTAAGATCAGGCATAGCACGTTAAATGGTGTGCGCGAATTTCTGAACAAAGAGGGATTCATTGAAGTGAATACACCAAAGATGATAGCTACCGCAACGGAAGGCGGCGCAGCACTATTTCCGATTTTTTACTATGATAGAGAAGCATTTCTAGCGCAGAGTCCCCAGTTGTATAAAGAGCAGTTAACCATGGCATTTGAAGGTGTATTCGAAATAGGACCAATATTTAGGGCAGAACCTTCCAGAACCATGCGACATTTATCTGAAGCAATATCAATAGATGTGGAAGAAGCATTTGTAGATTATAATGATGTTATAGATTTACTTGAAAGCATTGTTGCATATGTTATAGAATACGTTGCAAAGAACAACTCTGCAGAATTAGAAGTTCTAGACAAAAAAATCGATAAACCAAAACTTCCGTTTCCAAGATACACCTATAACGAACTTGTTGAACTTTTGAGGAAGGAAGGCGAAAGGATAGAATGGGGAGACGACTTTTCCACAGATAACCTGAAAAAACTTGGCTCCATAATTCAGGGTTATTACTTCATTACCGATTGGCCGTCAGCATCGAAGCCCTTCTACGCAAAACCAAAAACTGGTGATGAGAAATTGTGTGAATCATTCGACCTTATGTATGGAGAACTGGAGATATCATCTGGTAGCAGCAGAATAAACAGAAAAGAAGAGCTGCTGGAGCGTATGAAGAAGCAGGGATTGAGTGCAGAAGCATTTGATTACCATCTCAGGGTTTTCGATTATGGCGTGCCTCCTCATGCTGGCTTTGGTTTAGGTTTGGAGAGGTTTCTCATGACATTTACTGGTGTAGAAAATATAAGGGATACAACGCTTTATCCGAGAGATATAGATAGACTAGCACCGTAAGGTGGTATCATGGTAAGCAAAGAGGAAGTAAAACACCTAGCATGGTTAGCAAGAATGGATCTAGATGAGCGGGAACTAGAAGTTTACACAAAACAGGTTGAACAGATAGTAGGTTATTTCGATACTCTAGATAAAATTTCATTGGAAGACATGCAAGTATCGAAGCGTAGTGTATCATATACAAAGTTCAGAGATGACGTACCGAAAGAATCAACCGATGCATTGAGCGTTGTAAAGAATAGTAAAGAAAGATTCGTTAAAGCACCGAAGATGGTCTGAGAGCAATGGGTCTATTAGCTTCTAACGCAGCAGATATTATAACACAGATCAAAAATGGGTCTGTAAACGCTGAAGAATATATCACAAAAATACTTGAGCATGCAAAAAATGTTGAAAGTGATATTCATGCATACATATCGCTAAATGATTTGGCTATTGAAAAAGCAAAGCGGATTGATGATGCTGTAAAAGGTGGAGAGAGACTGGGAAGGCTTGCTGGCATTGCAATAGCCATTAAGGACAACATATGCACAAGGCAAATGAAAACTACGTGTGCGTCAAAAATGCTTGAAGATTACATTCCACCATACGATGCGACAGTTATAGAAAGGCTGGAGCGTGAAGGTGCAATAATAGTTGGAAAGGCAAACCTTGACGAATTTGCTATGGGTTCAACCACTGAATTCAGCAGGTTTGAAGCAACCAGAAATCCATGGGATACTGAGAGGGTTCCCGGCGGTTCTTCTGGTGGCAGTGCGGCCTCATTGGCAGCTGGAGAAACTACACTTGCATTAGGATCTGACACCGGTGGCTCCATAAGGTGCCCTGCGAGTTTCTGCTCCGTAGTAGGATTGAAGCCTACTTACGGTCTTGTTAGTAGGTTCGGTTTGGTTTCATTTGCAAACAGTTTGGAACTGATAGGGCCTATGGGTAGATCCGTTTACGACGTAGCATTAATGCTGAGCTGCATTGCGGGTAGAGATTCAATGGATCATACAACGCTGGATGTTGATGCCAAAGATTACACTGCTACAATAAAGCAGGGTGTTAAAGGTTTGAAGATCGGTTTGGTTAAAGAAATGGTATCTGACATAGACGGACATGTGTCTAAAAGCATACTTGATGCTGCAGGCAAATTCGAGAGCTTGGGGGCTGATCTTGAAGAGGTTTCTATGAATTCATTGCAGTACGCATTGGCGTCATATTATACGATAGCGATGGCAGAGGCCAGCAGCAACCTTGCAAGGTACGATGGTATACGGTACGGTGCTAACATGAATCCAGAAGGGTTTGAGTGGAATTCTTACTATACGAAGATAAGAAGTAACTTTGGTGAAGAGGTGAAGCGAAGAATAATCATTGGTACATACGTTCTGTCATCTGGTTACTATGGAAAGTATTACCTCAAGGCACAGAAGGTAAGGACTTTAATAAAGCAAGAGTTTGCGGCTTTGTTCAAAAAATACGATCTGCTGATTGCGCCAACAATGCCTATACTGCCATTTAAGATAGGCGAAAAAATCATTGATCCACTGCAAATGTACATGGCAGATATAGATACTGTTGCTGCCAACCTTGCAGGGATACCAGCAATTTCTGTTCCATGTGCATTTGCAGATGGTTTACCCATTGGACTGCAGATAATGGGAGATCACTTGAATGAAGAATTGCTACTTGGAGCTGCTTATGCGTTTGAGGAGGTTATAGATGTGAAGAAGGTGATTGTATGAAGATCAAAATAGGGCTTGAAATACACTGCCAGTTAACAGGCTTGAAGAGTAAACTCTTCTGCTCGTGTGCATCAGACTACAGGGGCAAGCAACCAAACCCAAATGTCTCTCCAATATGCCTGGGATTGCCTGGCACGCTACCATTATTGAACAAAAGAGCATTAGAGCACGCATTGATGATATCGTTGGCATTGAACTGTGATATACCCGAGGTGGTATCATTCTATAGAAAGAACTACTTCTATCCGGACCTTCCGAAAAACTTCCAGATAACACAGTATAACAGCTATGAGATGAGTAGTTTGGGCGCAGATGGCGGTGTAGAATTCGATCATAGGAAGGTCAGGATCAGACGCGTACAATTGGAAGAGGATCCAGGCAGGTTAGTTTACGAAAGTGGGATGGAGACATCTCTCTATACTTTAGTGGATTACAACAGAGCAGGCGTGGCATTGGTAGAAATAGTTACCGAACCTGATTTTGATGATCCAAAAGATGTTAGGCTGTTTCTAAATAAACTCGTATCAGTGGTAGAGCATCTTGGAGCATGTGACACAAAGTTAGAAGGTGCGGTAAGATGCGATGCCAATGTTTCTCTGGAAGATGGAAAGAAGGTGGAGATCAAGAACGTTGGTTCCTTCAAGGAAGTGGAGAAAGCGCTGTTGTTTGAAATATCAAGACAGAAAAGTTTGGGCACAAAGGGTATTGAAGTACAGTCTGAGACTAGACACTGGGATGATGCCAGACGAATTACTATCCAATCTAGAACTAAAGAAGAAGAGCAGGACTACCGTTACTTTCCAGAACCAGATATTCCCTCAGTATCTTTGGGCAAAGAACTGATAAGCTCATTAACAAAACAGATGCCAGAACTTCCTGACGCAAGAAAAGCTAGATTTATTGAAAAATTTGGTTTGCCAGAACAAACTGCCCAGATCTTAATCGATGACAAAGATATGGCAGACTTTTTTGAAGAAAGTACAAAGTTGTATAGCAATGCTAAAGAAATGGCCAACTGGATCGTTACAGACCTGAAGGGATTTGTTAACGAAGTTGATGGTATACGATCATTGAAGATAAAACCCGCACATATAGCCGAGCTTGCTACACTTGTAGATCAATCTGCCATAAGTAGGAATACAGCAAAACAGATCCTTCAGCAGGTAGTCAAGAGCGGCGAAATGCCATCAGCAGTAATGAAGACCCTTGGGGCTACACAGATAAGCGATGAAGCAGCACTTGCTGAAATAGTTGATACTGTATTTGCAACGGAACCTAACGCGGTGCAGGACGCTCTAGAGAACGAGAAGGCCATAAACTTCCTACTGGGCAAGGTCATACAGTCAACAAAGGGCAGAGCGGATCCCAAGCTTGCTACTGAATTGATAAAGAAGAAACTGGCAAGTATTTCTTAGTTTTAATTAACGTCCTACTTTATCTGCTCCAAATGGTTAACGACCATAGGTAAGAATGCACCTACATCAGACACTATACCTATTGCTTGCCACGTACCTCTATCCAGCAATTTTGTCACAACTGGTTGGCTGATATCAACAGCGACTACCTTAACATTGGAAGGTAACATATTGCCCACAGCAATAGAATGAAGCATCGTGCAGAGCATCAGCACCATGTCAGCACCCTTGAGAATTTCTCTGTGCCTCCTCTGCGCTTCCACAACATCTGTTATACAGTCGGGAATAGGACCGTCATCACGTAAAGACCCAGCTAATACATATGGAATATTATTTTTAACACATTCATACATTATACCTTTTTTCAGAACGCCTTTCTTCACCATATTGCTTATCGAACCAGCCTTGAAGACTTCGTTCACCGTCTGCATATGATTTCTATGCCCTCTAACTGCAAGTGTTCCATCCTTAACATACATACCCAGCGATGTTCCCATCAGCGCATACTCTACATCATGCACAGCTAACGCATTGCCAGCAAGCAAACCATCTATGTAGCCCATTTTTATCAGTTTTGCAAGCGACTCTGCTGCACCAGTATGAACTATTGCAGGTCCTCCTACAACTACTATCTTTCCTTTCTTTGATTTTGTATCGTATATGTCACGTGCAACTTTTCTTGCTATGTGCTGTGTCGGTCTTTCGCTTGAACTGCTGCTGCTCATGAACTGAAAGACATCAACGCCTTCCCTAGGTCGCTCCGGCGGTGAAATTCTTACGCCTTTTTCTCCAACAACTATAAGATCGCCTTTCTTGACATCTCGTATGGGTTTGCAATACACTCTTTTCTTTACTGGGTCATAAACAATGCATTTGTCCATCATCATGTTTTCTACTTTAACCCATTTGTCTTTGTAAATGAAGGTTGGGTTGTTTGTAGAGCTGTAGAAGTTGTCTGGCATGACCATATCTCTTTGTGCTTTTTCTAGTACCACATTCTCTACTGCGACAGAAACTGCTCCTTCACGATAGACCTCTTCACTAAGCTGTTCTAGATGCTCCTTGCTCTTGCCCTTGATCAGCAGCCTAGCATAACTTGGGGCCTTCTTCTCCTTTCCTATTCTAAATTCTAAAACTTCAAAATCACCTTTAAGGTCCATGATTTTGTCGAATATTCTGGTAAGTATCATAGAATCTATTAGATGACCTTTTACTTCGATCTCTTTTTCAAATTTCAAGTTAAATCACCGGTCACAGAACCATACCTTTCTCTGCTACTTAAAAATCTATAGAGGGATCTTTATCTTGCCAGTATACTCATCCATTCCATCACTCTTCATCTGCGCAATGATCTTATCGGCATCATCTTTCTTGAACCATGATGCTATGGATTTTGCATTACCCTCATTATCGCATAGGCAGATCATAAAACCATGTTCTGCCTCAACCAGCCCAGCAAGGTACTCTTCACCCACAGGCTCCCAGACATTGTCCTTGCTCTCCTTCAAAGCAATAGCAGGTAATGCGTTGCCCGTGTACTTCTTCAGTTTTGCAGTGGCTTCTTTGATCCTTACCTGCCCTATCTTCAGTGCCTGAAAGTACTGCATGTTGAATCCCTATGTTTTAGCTTGCTTTAAACTATTCAGCATCTTCAACAATTCTTTATCAGTTGTGCCTGCTTTTGCAGAAAGGAAAAATTGTTCCAGAAGCTGACGATCATATCCTTTCTTCAAATAGTCGTTTGCCTGCAGCGCCATCTCCAATTTATCTATTTGATGAACCAGTTTAGCTTCCTTGCTTGACATCTCTTTGTACTCCTTCCATAACCTGCTATAACTTGAGCGTATCTTCGGTGGTAACTTACCCAAAATATTTTTAATCGCCTTTGCTTCCACATCACTCTTCATCTTCTTCGATAGATCATCTGGCATATAGTCACCTGTTATTGATTCTGCCAGATCGTGAAGTAATGCCATCTTCAATGCTTTATTGCTATTCAATCCCTTCTGCTCTGCAATTACCATGCACATGAGTGCTGTAAGGAAAGAATGATCCGCAACTGATTCAGGTTCTTTTACCTTAACCTTTGCTACCCATCCACGCCTTTCCGTCCATTTGAGTTTGTTAGCAAGTTCAAAAAATCCAAGCAGATCTACCATCTACTTCTGTCGCCTTCCAGTAGTCCAGAGCCGTGGTGCACACGATCTATATGTTTGGAAAGCTCATTTTTATCTTTGAATGCAGAATTACAGTATGGACATTTGACTTCGCTCATATTATAGGTTCAACTATACATGCTTTTAACTTAATTGTTCTAATTGCGTTACTATCGAATTCCAGATTCGGCCATTTATAATATCAGAAAATGTATAGCTTATATCTGCATCTGAGAGTGTGGCTTCATGATCTAAAACTAAACTATCAAATACAATTGCAAAGGACACTAGCGATGCAGCCATAATTACAGTAATTGCAATGAGCATAATAGCATACGATGCTTGACCCAACACAACTTCACCTAATCAGGTAAGTTAAGTAAAACTGTTAATTTACAATGTTTAAACCTTATGACCGACAGGTTGTCATTGCTTAATGATTGGTATATTTTTTATTACCCTTCAATTCAAGTAATCATTGCAAGTGATTGTAACGGAGTGCAAATGATGAAACATACTTTTTCAGGTGTATCGCCTCTCAAGATACTAGTCTCTGTAGGTGCAGCCTTGCTTGCAGTTTCTGCCTCGATAGTATTCGGTATTTTAGATGAGAGTATGTTCAACTATACTGGCGATGAATGGCTTGCCACAAAGATTGTTTATACTACTGGAGGGTTTGGATTCGTGATAATGGTTCTCGCTGGTATGTACTACTTCCAGTACAGGTATAGGTTGTAACACATTAAGTTAATAAAAAGTGGCACTGATGTCATTTCATGGTAAAGATCTACACCAAGAGTGGAGATAAGGGTGATACTTCCCTAATAGGTGGGAAACGTGTTCCGAAATCAAGCGTAAGGATAAGCGCTTATGGCAATGTTGATGAATTGAATGCGTCCATAGGTGTTGCAATATCATTCATTGACGATGATGAAATCAAGCAATTGCTTGGAAAAATACAAAACGAACTATTCATAGTGGGTTCAGATTTAGCAGACCCATCATATCCTGCTAGCACAAATAAAACTCCTAGAGTTACCGATACGATGGTTAAGGAGTTGGAGGATATTATTGATAAATATGAGCAGGAAGTTGGGGCAATACAGTACTTTATTCTGCCGGGAGGAAGCAAAGAAGCATCATTGTTACATCTGGCAAGAGGTATTGCTAGAAGAGCAGAAAGAAACTGTGTGGAATTATCAAGTATGGAGAAGATCAACCCTGCACTAATCTCTTATCTCAACAGATTATCTGATCTATTATTCATGCTAGCCAGGGTAATGAACAAACGCAGGAACGTAGATGACGTGGCTTGGCACACATGATCATTTTTTCTGCGTATTCTTAATAGTCTGATCCTGCAAACCCCACTCTCTATTAACTTCGATCATAACCTTTGCGTTTATGAATACCATGGTAGCCCAGAATGGCGCCAGTAACAGGAAAACCATGTTGAAATCCATCTTTATCGGTTATGTTTAAGCGGACGAATATTTGGGGCGCATGTTTACACTGTAATTGTGTGTAGAACAAAACTGTTAAATTTGCGCTACCTAGAGTAACCGCTGTGCCGCCGTAGCTCAGCCTGGGAGAGCACTCGACCTTTTTGGGGTGATGCTGAAGACCGAGCTGTCGTGTGTTCAAGTCACACCGGCGGCATTAAATCAACACATTGGTATGATGCATTGCAAGTGGATATTTAGGCTATGGCGATAAGGTTCTTAGATTGTATTGAGAAATATCAATTAATTTTGCTACTTTTTACCACTTTCATCTCTTTTAGTCATACGCTTCAACAATTCATGTTCAACCAAATCAATAAACTTGCGCTGCTTGTCGAGTGTATGTTCACAGCGTGCTAGAAGAGCATGTATAGTTATAAGGTCAACATCGTCAAGCCCCTTAACTCCCCTTCTGAGAAATACAGTGTATGTCTCACGCTCCAAGAAATACAGAACTCTGTCGAATAGCATTTGCTTGTTATCAACATCTTCAGATGAATGCGCAGGGTTTGTTTTCATTTATTTCTGAAGATTCTGTACCAACTTTTGTTATTTAAGAACGTGAGTAACCAGCTTACTTACATGGCTTTCAGAAGTGACTGACATGCTTCACTCTCAATCATTTTGCCAAATATGTTAACGGGTGCGTGGTAGCTGAGACATATAGAACCTAAGATTTATTGAGATGGTTCTTCAATCGTTTTGAATATATTTCAACGGTTTCAGTTCTATATCTGACTCTGGTTGATTGCTTGTGCTATGGTCATATGTCAAAATTACCACATAGTTTTCTCCAACCTCTTCTATTTCCGCGTCTACATATACATCATCAAGGGCAGTCTTTAGATGTTCACCAAACATGGCCTTTGGTATGTTGATGCAAAAGACCCCAATGGTATTGTCAGGACCATAAGCTTTGATTGTTATTTGTTTGCTCTTTGCGTTAAAGTCAATGAAGTTTATTGTAGAATTCGTATCGAATGTAAAGGGAAGAGTCTTGGCAAGCTCTAAGGTAGGTCTGCAGGAGAAACCTATAGGTACATCCACATTCTGTACTTCTGTAGGCTGCAGAATTTGATTATAGTCACCTCTTAATACGCCTGTAAAAGCAAAAACTGCAACAACAGCCACAACAACCACAACCCACGTAATTTTTGATAATGTGCGGCGCTTGTGCAAGTAACTTCGCACTTTTTGTTCGAAATCATCTATACTATTTTGGCGTAGCATTACGAACCATGAGTTTTGGTATCATAAATAGAGGTATAACTTGCAAGTTATACCTTAGCTATTTCCCTTATTGCCGGTTGATCCATCAAAGATCACAATTTGTCAACTAGACAGAGAACGTATCACACGAATATCAACGAAGTTATGGACAATTTATTCAGTAAACTAATATAACACTTTTCTGGATGGATCGTTCATGCAAGAAACACAAACAAGTACCAAAGCCAAAAATGAAATCTTCGTAGGAAAGAAACCCCTTATGGCATATGTCACCGCTTCATTGGTTCAGTTGGCAAACGAGCCAAATGTGGTCATAAAGGCTAGGGGTATGAGCATTACAAAGGCGGTTGATGTAGCGCAGATAATCATCAAGAGGATGGACACACTGGGCTACGAAATTGGAGATGTGAAATTAGGTTCTGAACAGATGCAGTCCGAAGACGGCAGGACAAGAAACGTGTCAACGATTGAAATCGGACTTTCAAAAACAAAGTAAGCAAACGACATTTTTTCCTTTTTTTAGTATACAGTCATATAATTATTATTCATCATAAATTCAGGCATTCTCGCATGATCAACTGCTGATCTGTTACTGTTATAATGCCTTACTCAATGCCCCGATCGCCTCAGGATTATCTAAACTCGATAGATCGCCTACGTCCGCATCCCAGTACCATTCTATGTTATCTGATGATTTTCTGATAAGCAATGCGTAATCTAAAATTCCGTTGTTGTTCATGAACCGTTTGATGTTGCTTTTATCTGCGATCTCTGCAGATGGTTCAAATACTATATTATGATTGGTCACAGGCACAATAACTAAACAACCACAGCTTTAGAAGGCTTATGACGAATAAGCAGACTCTAGATAATAACAGAAAAGTTATATACGCCAACTTCATCTTTCTTAATTAGACCAATATGAACAGGCTCATGGTTTACGGTCTAAGTGTGGCTGTATTATTTGTGGCTGCTAGTGCAGGCTCTGTATGGGCACAGTACGGAACTGGAAGCACACAAAAAGCGACTCCTGAACAGGTAGCAGAATGCAAACAACTCGGCATACCAGAGTTTAGTTGCACTGAACAGACTCTACTTGCAAAGAGGAGAATAGTAGCAGCAGGGCAGGAAGGTGCATACGGTTCTGGTACATCTATGATTAGTCAAACATTTGGTGACATGGGTGCAATCCTAGCGGCACTCGCTGCAATCTTCGGCGGTGTTGCAATAGCGTTCTTTGCTAAGAGCCGAGTGGGAAAGAAAGCCGAAGCATAGTAATTCTCCTTACTTTTTGTTTTCTATACATATTTAGCGTAGGCACTTCCACTAGCAGAAATTGAATATAAGGAATGCAGAAATGTATATATTCATGCAGGAGGAGGACTATACCAATGATAGCTATTATCGGCTTGGCTACGTGGGTTAGCGCATCCTTGACTAAGATGGCTGGGCAGATAGGTCCTGTATACGATCCACTGTTCTATGACGTCATGGTGTACATATTTGGTGTGATGGTCTTCGCCGTCTTCTTGCTGGGCGTTATCTCCTTCTGGCTCAGGAGAAAGGGACTTGGCGGTACTGCGAAGGAAAAGTGGGTTCAAGAGTTAGAGAATTACTACGAAAGAGAAGGCATTGGTCTTCTCCCAGAAGAGTCAAGAAAGTAAAACCTCTTCTTTCTTTTCTATTTTTATCAGGTGTAGATATACATGTACGTATAAGTTGCAAATTTAATTTGAATTACCATTATCTTACGACTTAATAAAATGAAAAAGGGTGTGTGGCTTGTTTAGATTACTTGCCACGGTTTTGTTGCTAATGAAACACCTAGTCCAACTGCAATGATTATTGATTGGTAGATAACGTTAGCAGTAGATACAGGTTTCACGATTGGTTCACCTTCTACGACCACAGTTTGACCTGGCCCTAGACCTGGACCTATGTTTGCAACGTTAAGCTGTGTATGCAAATGGTAGACGCCTGGTTCAAGCGCTTTGACCCTCAATGTGTAATCTACTTCACCGTTTGCAGGAATATCAAATACGTTACCAGGTGGGTCTCGTGCTACGAACTCCCATCTATTACCAGCATTGGTGGAATCGCTGAACACAGAGATCCAAGCCCTCGAATCTCTAGCTATTAGACTGACCAAAGTTCCTCTAACCTCAATCTCCTCGCCCGTTTCTACAGTCTGTGCAGAGAAGGTCTCGTCGGTAATTCTAATGAACCTGCTCTGCAGCTGTGCTTGCACACCATGACCCCATGCATTTTCTAGGATAATTGTAGCAGTGCTTAACACTAGTACCGCAGCAAGACTTGACATTATTACTGCCTTGCTTGTCTTCATTAATCCTTAACGACGAAGCACAAAGATATATATTTTATCTTTACAAAATGATAGATCATACTTTCTTTGCACGGCTAAATTTAGCCTATGTATAACTATGGTGTTTATCACTAGTCTTAATCAGTCTAGTGATAGAATTTATTATTATATACTACTTTAATAACAAAAATATCATATTAAAAATATGTAAAATATGTAAAATCCTGCAATATACCGTTGAAAATTTGAACTGTAACGCTAATATATCAAAAATGACATCATAATACTCGAGCGACAATGGCACAGATGCCAGCATTAATTCCAAAAGAAGTAGAGATACAGAGACTCAAGAAGATCATGATAATGGTCATAGTCTTGGGTTCGATCGCTGCTTCAGTGGAAGTAGACAACTTCGTTGACGGTTCATTACACCAGACTTCGATCAGAGACTCGGCATTCACGCCAGCGCACTGGTGGTTATACAGCCACTTCGTGGCTCTACCATTGGGTTGGGGTGCTGTCATGATCTATGACCGAAGAGTCCCATCTATGAGAGGTCCGAAGAACACAGTGAACACCGGTCTGAAGATAACCGTAATCGGTTACCTTGGTACCATGTTCACGATCGGTATCAACGAGATGTGGCACTTCTGGTTTGTCGAGGAAATCTTCGCTGTGCCCAACCACTGGTCATTCAACATGGGTGTCGTCTTGGCATTCATGGGTGCATTAGGCTACGTGGTCAGAGTCTATGCTCGTATGATTGAGCTTGGAGTGGAAACACCACCAAGGAACCCATACGTAGCAGAAATGTACAAGATGGCTCTAGAGGGCAAGATGTACAGCAGAAGCATTCCATAAACATCATAACCGCGCTCGATAAAACTCCGGTCCCCGTTTGGGGGACTCTCCTTTGTTAAATTCACCCAAACGCAAGTTATAGTGTAATTTACAGCGTATTTCATGATTATACGTATGAATACCATAGCAAAATTTAAAAAGCCATTTTGGGTTGTAATAGCCATATGTCGCAGGGGGCTCCGAGGGACGAAATCGAAAGGATGATCGGCAAAAGAGTAGAAAACATGAAGGGGCTTTACATAATTGGATTTGCACTGGCATGGGCTGCAACAGCTTTTGGTGTCTGGGTAGGCTTTACGTACTATCCGTGGGCTTACGCAATGCAAAGCGGAATCTTCGCGCTTATAGTACTGACAATCATAGAAGCACTTGGATTCATCTTCATATGGAAGACGGCAATGGAAAAGCCGGTAAATCCGTAAAATAACTACTCTTTCCTTATTTTATTATTGTATTTTATTAATAGGCGATCTAAAGGGCTAAAATCTTATATAATGGTCATCTGTCAATTATAGCCAATATGGTCTGGATGCGACGCTGTGTGCACTACCTATTCATCGTAGTGGTTGCAGTGAACTCAACCTTGCTGACTATCAACGCTGGTGACTACATATTCTACACAGACTGGGCATGGACATCATTCGTCATATTCAATCTCTCACAATCAACTATGCTCGCAGTTGGTGCAATATACTACCTGACATTTACGGGAGTACCAGGTACTGCAACGTATTATGCAACGATCATGACAATATACACATGGGTTGCAAAAGGTGCATGGTTTGGATTGGGCTATCCGTACGACTTTATCGTTACGCCAGTTTGGATACCCAGCGCTATGCTGTTGGACCTTGTGTACTGGGCAACTAGAAAGAACAAACATGCTGCAATACTGATTGGTGGTACACTAATAGGGCTGACGATGCCGCTGTTCAACATGGTCAATTTGGCATTAGTGGCGGATCCATTGGAGATGGCATTCAAGTACCCGAGACCTACATTGCCTCCGTATATGACGCCTATAGAACCACAGGTAGGTAAGTTCTATAACAGTCCGGTGGCACTTGGAGCGGGTATTGGTGCTGTAATATCGGTACCCATGTCGGCATTGGGTGCCAAGTTGACTACATGGACATACAGATGGGCAGTTGCTTGGAGCAAGTGGGACTAAAAACCCATTTCTTTTACTTTTTGTTTGTTTAACTACATGGTTATCTTTAGATCAGCTCCTGATCTTTTTGAATAGTTTAATTAAGCAAATTTACGTATTTGTGTTTATGAAGAAGTTCTATCCAAAACCACAAAAGTGCAATGTGTGTGGCGCTGATTTGCTGGAGATGGAGTCAGAGAACTTTTCTATACCTGTGGAAGAAAATGGCCAAGTCGTAGGTTACTCTCCGGTATTAACCAAGTATGAATGCACGAACTGTGGGATGAGATGGATCCTAAAGCATCCGGACAAGTGGGAGAAGGTCTGGTCAACCTACTGAGCCTAAACTCCGTTATCCATAAGTAAATAAATTAAAGAAAAATTGGTTTTATCGTGCCCTTCTGATCGAAACGCCAATGAAGACCGCTAGCCCTACACCAAGTCCAACCATGAGTGGCACATATGCCTTTAGTGATTCTTGTATAAAATGTGCTTCCCCTTTTAACTCCTGAGCGAACGCACTAGGGAATACAAATGCTGCAACGGCCAGCCCGAACATCAAAGCCAATATTAGACCTCTTTGCAAGCCCTTCACGGTATAGGTATCGGAAGAGGTATAATATAACTATGATGGTATTGGCGAGAACAGTCATATGCATATCAGCCATAATACTAGTTTTCTATTTAATATCAGAATAGTTTACATGAATTTTAATTGATAAGCCTCGGGCGGGATTTGGACCCGCGACCTCTTCCTTACCAAGGAAGCGCTTTAACCGCTAATGCTCTGGCCAGGCTGAGCTACCGAGGCATGATGAACTCGCTTATCTGGATAACTTATTAACTTTCCTAGCATCAAACTTTGTGCAACTGTTTCTTCAGCTGCTTGTAAAGTTTCTTCATTGCCTGCTTGCTCTGCTGCATATTAACGCCATGTATGATCTTGCAACCACAGTCGCATTGGCTGAAGATAAGCTCACCATTGGCAAACTTTGCTACATACCCTTTATGCGTATCATGTTTGCAGTAGGAACAGATCTGCTTTTGCTTCTCCTCTTTACTCAACACATACCCTTGACCATGTAAACATCATTAAGGTTTCTGCATCTACATCCGTATTCGTTAAAAGGTTTAAGTTATGACTTGCAAGTTAGTCTAGTGTCGCGGGGGTTGCCGAGCCTGGCCAAAGAGGCTAGAAAAATTGGAAGCGCGGGACTTAAGATCTCGAGATGGGTGATCCCGTCTCTTAGGAGTTCGTGGGTTCGAACCCCACCCCCCGCATTTCCCAATATTTACTAGATTAGTTTTCATAGATAGAAAGTATCATTAGACAAAACTAAAAGGCTCGAAGTAAGTTAATGCGTTCATATGCAAAAACCTAGTGTGTATGTGACAAGAAATATACCTAAAGCCATAAAGATCCTTTCAGGATCTTGTGATCTTACTGTGCATAAAGGAAATGCTCTTCCAAGCAAGAAGGAGATCATCAGAAATGTTAGAGACAAGGATGGCCTTCTCTGCTCTTTATCTGATGTGATTGATAGTGATGTTATCAATGCTGCACAAAAACTTAAGGTGATAAGTTCCTACAGTGTAGGTTACGACCATATAGATATTGATGCTGCTACTAAGCGTGGTGTATGCGTTACCTATACGCCAGAGGTTTTGACGGAAACCACTGCAGATCTGGCATTTGCTTTGATTCTCGTATGTGCTAGGCGAATTGCAGAAGCAGATATCGTAGTTAGAAAGGGAAAGTGGCGTACTGGCTGGAAATATGATTTTATGCTGGGCAGTGATGTTAATGGTAAAACATTGGGTATTATAGGCTTAGGAAGGATCGGCTCCGCGGTTGCAAGACGAGCCAACGGTTTCAACATGAAGATACTGTATAATAACAGGAATAAACTGTCAATTGAAAAAGAGAAAGGATTGGCAGTTGAATACAGATCTTTGGACGATCTTCTGAAAGAGAGCGATTTTGTTAGCATACACCTGCCATTGAGCAAGGATACTTTCCATCTGCTGAACGAGCAGAAACTGAAACTCATGAAACACACATCATATATTGTAAACACTGCAAGAGGCTCCATAATAGATGAAAAGGCGTTGGTAAAAGCATTAAGACAGAAATGGATAGCTGGTGCAGGACTGGATGTGTTTGAAAAAGAACCTTTAGCAAAGAACAGTCAGTTGTTGAAAATGAAGAACGTTGTCCTTGCTCCCCATATAGGCAGTGCAAGTACAGAAACTAGGGAGAAGATGGCTGAAGTTGCGGCCATGAACCTGCTCAATGTGTTGAATGGAAAGAAGCCAATCTATGTCGTTAAGCCTCAAACTTTATCATAACTAACTTGTTTGTAATGGAATTACTTCTTTTGAACCGTATTTTCTGAATATGTTTTCATATCGTTCCACTCTTTCCTTTACTGGGTTTCCGTTTTCATCCTGCATCTTGGTGAAAAATGCAGCAACAAGTCGCTCGCCTTTTGCATTCATCAGCCTTATGCTGTAACTTGTTCTGTTCTCCTTCTTTTCCTTCACAAACCTTACCTCCTTCACCTCATCCTTGTTTATGTGCATATGGCATGGACCGTCGTTATCCCCAATGGTTATCCAGTTCTCCCTTACCTTGAACGGCAGATCACGATAAAGGCGCATCTCTATAGTAGCACCTCCAGTATTTACTGCTACCAGTATATTCTCTTCCTTGAGAATATCGTGTAGCAGATCTTCAAGCATGTTCTCCATTAGCGTTTGCATCTTAAATCAGTTATGGAAAATTTTAAGAAAGAGCATACCAATGGGATTGTGTGAAAGCTGTACTTCTGGGCATTATCATGCTTTCCTTCATATCAAGCGCATATGCACAGGAAGAGTTTACTATGAAAGAGCTAACTGCAAGTGGTGCAGTACAGGTCGAGCTCGTATGGCCTGAAATAGGAATCGATGAAATCCGTCAGTTTTCGGTAAGTTTCAGGGATCCATCAAGTAATGAATTGCTAAACAACGTTGCTTTCGATCTTGTAATTATGCAGGCAGATCATGTGATAGAAGACTACCATGATGAAGTTGCAAACGGTGCTATGATATTGGAGGCGCTCTTCATAGATCAAGGTCCAGCAACGATCGACGTAAACGTAAAGAGTGTAGGCGATATACCAGTAAATGAAAAGGTTACATTTTCCGTTAATGTTGTACCCGAATTTCCAATAATGATAGCGATCGTAATGGCAGCTTCAATGGCAATAGTCATAGCATTAAGGTTCAATGCCATTGCAAAAGTACGTTTATCTTAATCCTGTTCCTGCTCTTGCTCCCATTTTTCTGGATAGTTTGTAACGCAGTCAGTTACAACTGGTTTTACAGGTATGAACTTGACTTTTCCCTGCAATAATTCTCCATCGCTCTGCATATTGATTAATCGCTTCTCCATAGTCATTCGATGCTCCTCGCACACAACGCCTATCATATATTCTCCAGAATCATGCGTAATGGATACTACATATGAAGGCGGATTAGGACAATCGCCATTCTGATCTTTGATCGAACATCTGTCTGGGAGCATGTGATGACTTTTCATACTGCGGTATTAAACCTTATGAGCAAAAGTTTGGTTTATTATGCAGCATTTAGAATATGCAAACATGTTATTCTCTAAGGATAAGAGCAGAAGCATGCAGGATCTTCTGGTTGAGCATGGAAGGCTTGTCATACAGTGCATCGACAACTTCCAGAGCATGATAGATGCATTGCGTCTGCTCGACCTAGAGAAGGCAAGGAAGTTCAAGGCTGCTGTTGATAAATTTGAAACAGATGCTGATAACGTGCATAGAGAGAACGTGACCCAGATATGCAAGGGATCGTTCTTCGGCTATATGCGTGAAGATATACTGCAGATGATGGAGATGGTTGATAGTATAGCTGACAGTGCAAAGGAAGCTGCAAGAGCATTGATGTGGAGAAGAGTGCCAGAGCAGATACTTGTCAAGTTTCTTAACGACACAGCAATGAAATACGTTAAAGAGAGCGCGCATACTGCAAGAGCGTTACTTGCCATTTTAGAGAATATGAACCAGAAGCGAGATGTTGTTATCGACAAAGTAAGAGTTGTCGAACACCTTGAAGAAGATGCAGACGTACTTAAGAACAGGCTATTTCAGGAGCTTTACAGCAAGGCGGACGAATACGATACACTTACTGTGTTGCAATTAAAGGAGTTCATTGATTTGACGGATAATATTGCAGACAAAGCGGAAGATGCCAGCGATATAATACTGATCATGCTGGCAAAGGGATACTCTTGAGCTCTATTCTATTACTTCCTATTGCAATATACACTTCATTCGTAATCGGAATCAACAACTCCGGTTTGTCTACAGGTAGTTTGCTGGCATCTGGATTTTCTTACAAAAAGGGTATAGCGCTAACCGGTATAGGTTTTGCAGCAGGAGCCTTGCTGGAAGGCTGGAAGATGGGAGACACTATAGAGAGTCTGACAGGTTCCGGTTCTACAGTAATGACGGCACTTGTAATAACACTAATAATTACTGCAATAATTTTTTCTGTATTCTCTTTTCTAGGCTTGCCAATCAGCCTAGTTAACGTATTGGTAGGAAGCTATGTCGGTGCAAGTCTTGCAATAGGTCTTTCCTTGAACTATACATACATGAACATGCTTCTGCTAAGCTGGGTTGCTCTGCCATTCCTTGCAGCCATCGCTACCATAGGCGCATACAAACTAACTGTGAGATTGTTAAGCAACAACAGCCCTGTAGGCATGTGGATGTAC
>CAYJTD010000013.1:0-17046 GCA_964372525.1 uncultured Nitrosopumilales archaeon
CTCATACGTTTAGCGTGGATTTTAACTAAATAATAGGAGGTTAGAACTTACTGGAACTGGAACTTACCTATGGAGCCCGTACTAAGCACGGTAATAGTAACAGCTTCTGCTTCTATGTTATAACCTTCCTTTGCAGGTACGATTGTAACTTGGTTATGTCCTCTTTGAAGCGGAGGTGTTACGAATGTATAAGAACCCACTTTCTTCTGCTCAAGATCATTACCTACGGGTGTCAAATTGAAGTTAGCATTTATGCTATCTGGATCCACGAATTCGTCATCTGTATCTACAAAGCCAATGAATATTGTAGCTGTGTCACCCTCTCTGTATTCCTTCTTGTCAGAATTGACAAAGGTCTTTATGGAATTAACTTCTATTGTTATTGTAGTCTTTGCAGTTTTAGAAGGAGCAAACGTTTCATCACCTTCGAACTGTGCGAATAAAGATGCTATCTGTGTGTCAACCTTACGTGTCACATCAGTAAACGCTCTTTCCTGCGGGATTAATTCCACATTCCAAACGATCTCAAAAGTGCCTTCAATTCCTGTTACTCCAGATGCTACCACGATCAGTTTTGGAGCTGAGGTGAGCAGGTAGATATTCACTGTTGCGTCTTGCAAAGGCTCTCCATCATCGCTCATGACGCTACCAGTTAGTGTAACCTTGGTTCCAGGCCTTACAATCTTAGGTACATCATCGATTGAAGTTGCTGTAGCCATTTTTGTCTGTGTGAGGTTCACCTGCGCAAAGACATTGTCATATGATACAAGCCCAGTAGAAAGCAAAAGCATCAAGCCCAGCGGTATTGCCGCATAATGCGCCAATTTCATTGAATATCCTCATAGGGAGAGAGCATATAACTCTTTTTGTAACCCAAATAACGAGATTTACAATATTCTCCTACATACCTATAAAATGATAGATTATTTCACATATGTTAGCCATTTTCTAAACCGCTTATCCTTCCCCCTTACCACTTCTTCATACAGGCGCAGTAGTTCCCGTGTTACGATACCGACCTCACCTTCCCCCACCAATCTCTTATCAACTTCAATTACTGGTTTGATACCGGCTGCGGTTCCACTTAGGAAGATTTCATCTGTTGTATAAAGTTCGTCCCTTGTAATGTCAGTAATCTGGTATGGAATGTTATTTTGCTTTGCAATCTCCAGAACGCTATCTCTAGTGACGCCTTCCAACGCTCCAGCGGTAGTAGGAGGCGTTATCAATATCCCATCTTTCACTATGAATATATTTTCGGCACTTGATTCCGCGACCATACCATCAACGTTCAACATTATTCCCTCATCATAGCCACTCTTCAGGGCTTCAATCCTAACAAGTACGGAATTGGCATAGTTTGCAGTTGCTTTGGCCTGCAATGGCATGCTTCTAGAATCGATTCTACGCCATGAAGAGACCATGCACCGAAGGCCTCCTTTTGAATCTGATTTCAAATACTCGTCCCACTTCCAAACAGCAATTGCAACATCAACCTTGTTCAACGGTGTTACACCCATCCTTCCGTATCCGTAATATGCTATGGGCCTAACATAACAATCTGGTAAGCTATTTGTTTTGACTGTAAGAATTACTGCATCACATATGTCATCAAAGCCATAAGGCATCTCCATCATGTATATCTTGGCGCTATCGAACAAGCGTTTTACGTGTTCCTGCATTCTGAATATAACAGGACCTTCGTCTGTTTCGTAGCACCTTATACCTTCAAACACACCAGTGCCATAATGTAGCCCATGTGTAAGCACGTGAATTTTAGCTTGATCCCAGTCTACCAAATCTCCATTAAGCCATATCTTAGATGACTTTTGCATGCAACAATCAGATATCGATTCTTAAATAAATGTAACAGTGAGTCTATAGCTTTATCTCTTTTCTTTTCATATGTATAGCACGTATTGCATTTTCAACATTTTCCCCTTTATCATCAACGACTATGAGTATACGTGACGTTTCTTCCTGCGCATCCATGTTTATGATGTTAATATCGTTATCACCCACTGTGCTGCTCGCCATCGACGCTATCTTTGGCACCTTCCACATTTCATCCCCTATTAGTGTCACAACACCCCTACCGTACACTATGTCCACTTTGCTATCATATGCTCTAAAATGCCTCTCATTCCTCTTCACATAATCGGCATCTAAGAACAACATTCTAGACATTTCTATATGCTCCCTGAAGTAAGGACTCAACTGTATGAAATCTCCATACCTCTTGTCTCGTTGCAAGGCAACACGCATATGGGATGCTGCCGTAGATTCCATCCTTACGATAGCACATTTCTTCTTACCTGTGACGATCTTCAATGGGTTTTCATTCGAACTACTTGTTTCCTTCCTAATTGTAGTAATGTTAGCTGGGTTATGCATGTTCGTTATTACCAATGGAATATCTAGGTTATTCTCCTCGATCTCCTTTATTGCGATTGGATCAAGGATCTTCATGCCAAACCTTCCAGCAAGCTTAGCTTCATTATATGATAGACTTTTTACATGTTCAAGGTCGTCCTTCACTATCTTAGGATCAGCACTTAACACAGCATTGTCCTTTTCAAAGTCAACCTTTACCTTATAATTTTGATTAAGCAAGATCGCTAGATCTGCAGATGTTCTATCTGAACCTCCACGCTCATACGTAGTTTCTAGGCCGTCAGTAGTTTTACCAATAAAACCACCCATCGAAACTACGTCATGTTTTTCGATCAATTCCAGAAGACTCTTGTTTGCATTCCTAGACTCTTCAAGCAAAAAGTTGGCACCTTCAAAATTGTCATCAGTTATAATTGGCCATGCATTTAGATCAACATGCGAAGAGTTTATCCCATTACTCTTCATAACATAGTCCATTGCATACGATGTGGCTATCTCTCCGCTGTATGCCAGCGCCTTTGCCCTTGTAACATCAACAAATCTTTTGTATTCCATCGTTTGCTTCAGCGTAGTAATCACCTGCCTGTACAAACCATCAAGTACGGGTAGAAACTCCTTCCTGTTAGTTTCATCCATGTATTTTGACGCAATATCTTGATAGACTTCCCTCAAAATTTCTATATCAACAGGGTTGGATTTGGCATGGCTTCTACCTATCTCTAGCGCAATGTCGGTAAGCGAACGTGTTTTGTTATCGTAAGTAGCAGACGGAGCAGAAAATACCGTAACAACTTTACCTTCTTCCAACATCTGTTTTATCCTTTCCACAACCTTCGGTATGTTGGAACCAGCTATTCCTAACGCACTACCACCAAATTTTGCTATTGTTACTGCTCCCATATACTACACTTTTGTGCTATCTGCAATTTCCCCGTAATAAGTATTTGATTGCAACAGATTACCTAATGAGATTGGATATCAGGGTTGCTGCTTTGGTTGCACCATTACTGACTTTGGCATCACTTCTTCCAAAAGTCAGTTTCTCAGGTATTAGATCTTTCAATCTATAGATATCATCGAATGAAAAACCACGCCGTCTGGCATTTTCCTCCTGTTCAAAATGATTTTTTATAGGTATGAATATACCCGGTGTTCCATAAGCATCTGCTTCATCTGTTGTTGATCTGCCTGCTAGGGAGATCAATAAATCACAAGCATATACCATTTCGTGCAGGTTCTTAACATAGCCAATATGTCTTACGCCAGGCAGTTCAATATTCACCGAAGGTCCAGATACGACTACCATATCTGCATCTATCTTGCCTTTGATTGCATTGTAAGCCTCTATTGCTTTATTTATGAGAAATAGCCCTGCATTTGTCCCACCTATAGTAACCAGTATCGTATTACGACTAAACCCAAACTGTTCTCTTAACTTCTCCCTGCTTAAACTAACCTCTCTTACTATAGGTCCTACATATGCAAAATTGTCATGATCTTCACCACACTCTGGAATTATGGTCAGTGTAGATTTATTGATCATTTCTTTCATGGTCTTATTCATCTTCTTTTCCATTGCAGAGAATATGGCATTTTTAGTAAAACTGGTTTGCAGTACATCTGTAATGACAACATTTGGTACATTATTTTCCTGTGCAATTGCAGTTGCAGCAAAATCTTCATCTGCAATTACCAGACGTGTTTTATTCCTATCTATGAGGTTCCTTGCAACCTCTTTACATCTTTTGTAATATGAATAGTAGTTCATTATCCATTTGAACGTGTGTTTTAATTCACCAGAGTCGTCAACATCGAACCCTTCATGCCTATAAAGATCTTTAACTGGAAAACCATAATCACTAATCATTTTTGATGCTCCTTCACCACTTACGAAAGTTATATCTGTACAAAGTTTTGACGCGATGACTATATCCCTGCTGGCATGGCCCAGCCCTATGGGGCTTGTAAAGAACAGTAAATCATTGATCATATCATATAATCAAGAAAGTTACATAGGAATTAACTTAACACGATCCATCTTCTTATTTGTCTGGAATTCTTTGGTCATATTCTTGATTTTATCAGCTTCCCCTTTAAGCAGAAATATTTCCATGCATTTGTTGTTGTCTACCTTGGTATGTATGTGGGTATTAACCAGCTCATCAAAAGTGTGTTTTGTACTAGTCACTTCCTGTTCCGATTCTTCGTTGTGGATAACAAGAAGCAAAGCATGAAGCATTCCCAGCAAATCCTGTCGTTCCTTTTCTTCAGAGATCAGACTTCTTATTCCAGCTCTAACCAGTTCTGATCTACCGGAGAAACCTAAACCTTTCATCAGTTTATCGATGTCATCAAGCATTTCATCGTTTATAGAAATGCTAACAATTGGCATGACCCTTGTATTATTAAGTCTCTTATAAAGTATGATATAGAAATTATTAACAAATTGGAATAAGTTTATTAATTCTTGCGCACTATTAGAGATCAATTTGATAATACGCATAATTACAGCCTACATGATGGTAGGAAATACGAAGTTCAAAGGCGGATCAAGTATGTCTAAAGGGTGTACAAAATGGAGCTGAATAAGAAGTTCAGCGATGGTACACTACATCGCATTCATCTCTGGGCCGACTTTAGCATAGGTGTAATTGCGTTAGTAGGATTGCTCTTTGCGGAAGTTCTCGAAACGTGGTATACAATAGATTTGGTGTTCCACATTACAATCTTCATAATGGCAACTGGTGGGATCGTGACAGAAAAGCTTCTGCATAGACATAAACACGGAACAGAGCTATTTGGCAAGGGACTTCACAGAATTCACTTGGTTGCAGACCTTTCGATCAGCGCAATGGCTGTAATAGGATTGCTATTTGCAGAGGTGCTAGAAGCATTCTTCCAAGTTGATTTTGTGTTCCATATAGCAATCTTCGTGCTTGCAATTGGAGGAATAATAGCAGAGAAGGTCCTTCACAGACACAAGCATTCAGGTGTTATCGGATCTTAACCTAGTAACGGTTATCCCACTTCTTTCGATTGTCTATAGTTGAATGTAAATTGTAAGATTTACATCAGTTTGATCGATTTTATACTGAATAATTCGTATTAGGCAAGATCTTGCTAACAATTACAATAATGATCAAGAAATTGACAAAAACTTTAATAGTTTGTTTCACTAATAATAGATAAGTCTGGCATACACGCAAAATAGAGCCTACAGCAAACGCAAAAAATTGCAATGTTGTGTGATTAAAAAGCTGTAGTAGAAGTTAATAGCCAGCACCACTTTTCCTTTTCGTTTGCTTCCAAAAGCAGAAATCCCTTTTCTAGACCAAACTTTAAATGATTTATTCCATGCCGATCATGCACAGGGTGCGTAGTCTAGCTGGTTAGGATACCTGCCTTACACGCAGGTGGTCGTCGGTTCAAATCCGACCGCACCCACTACAGAAAACGAAATATTCAGATCTGCTTTACACTACCGCCAGCCTCTTCAATAGCAAGTTTCGTCTGTTGAACTGCTCTCCTCAAATACTTGTTAGCAGTTTTCATGTTACCTGCTTCTGCTGTTATATTAACATGTAAAGTTGATACGCCCTTGCTATACCCTTTAGGATGTGATTTGATATACACATTTGGATTTTTAGCAACAACCATGTCAAGGAATGGAGCCAGCACAGATTCCATCACACCTTTTGTCTCAATGTTGATCTCTTTCCTCACAAAACTACCAACTCTTCGTTTTAGGAGGGGCAGTATATGCATGGAAAATATAGATTCCATTTCTCTCGGAACACCAGGAAGTGCAAAAATCGTACACGAACCATGTTTTACCATTACAGCTGGAGCATGCCCTACGGGGTTTTCTAATGGTTTTGACCTAATAGGCATCGTTGCCATCTTGTAACGTGAAGGAGTAATGGCAGGATTTGATGTTTTAACATATTTACATTTCAGCATGTCCACTGCTTCTTTGTTTACTACCAATCTTTGCCCCAGTGCTTTTGCTAATGCCAGCAGTGTTTTATCATCATAGGTAGGGCCCAAACCACCAGATATTATTACCCAGAAAGGTTTCCTTCCAAGTGATTCTTTTATGGAAGTAGCAATCTGTTCTATTTCGTCACGAACAACGGTTACTCTACTTACAATCCCACCTGCGTTTGTTATTTCATTTGCCACCCAATGTGCGTTGGTGTTCAAAGTATGACCTATCAAAAGTTCATTGCCGACACAGATTATTTCTACCGATCTGTTCATAGAACACATTAAACGCTGTATCGATATAACCTTGATCAAAAAATTGGAGGTGTGGGCTTATTTCTTTGGTTTCTGTTTGTCCGCACCATATGCCGGCATTTCGACATCCACGTCCATTTCCTTTTCCTTAGTACCATAAATTGCATCGTCCATCTTAGAGATCATTGCAAATCTGTCTATCGCTTCCGTTACCATGAACTTGCTTATCATCGATGTCTTCTGCACTATCTTTGCTACCTTCTGAAACTCCTTGCTCATGGAATCTAGGCTCATCAACGATTCCAATCCTTTTGTTGTAATCACATACCTATTGTTAGCCGCTTGCTGGATCAGACCTTCCTCCTGCAGTTTTACAAGCAGTACCGGTACGAGCTTTGATGATATTACAGAACTTCTGCATTCTACTGCAGTATCTGTAAGTTCCTTTCCGCTCATGCTTCGCATCTTTAACATATGCAGTATGTGGCGTCTAGACATGGTCTTGGCTATAGTCTTCTTGCTGTACCATACCATTGTTATTGCCAGTATCATGGAGACAACTGCACCCACCATTGTTAACATGACTCGTTGCGTGTTCATGTCCATCAGCAAGTAATTGATAACAGATATCATAAGGAATCCCGCGGTGCAAAAGTTTCATGCATAGATGAACGTGCAGAAACACTAGTTCCAACAACAAGTGGATAATTTGTTCATGCGTTACAAAATGGAGTGGGAAGATAGAATCGCTAATGATAATTTACTCACATTTGTTTTGCCAATGTATTTTAAGTAAAGCCTATTCACTATAACGGGTAAATTGGCAGTTGAAACAGAGTTCATACGTACGATCATAGCTATCTGTCTCTTTCTATTTGCTGCCAAGCTGTTAGCAGAAGGTTTCAATCGCGCAAAATTGCCAATAGTTTTAGGAGAATTGATAGCAGGTATGATAATTGGACCGTTTGCACTTGGTGGTTTGCCATTGTTTAATGGCGAACCATTAGTGGAGCTTAACGAATCCGTACGTGTTATTGGGGAAATAGGTGCTATAGTAATACTCTTCATCGCTGGAATGCATGTAACACCTAGAGAATTTTTCAAGGGTGGGATAGCATCATTCACCGTAGGCTCTATAGGTGTAGTAGTACCATTCTTTGTTGGTTTCTATGTTTTCACATTGTATGGATTTGAAGCACTGCAGGCAATGCTTGTTGCTACCGCACTTACAGCAACAAGTATAGCAATATCGATACAAGTATTATCGCAGTTAGGAAAACTACAGTCGCCAGAAGCAAGACTGATCCTAGGTGCTGCAATAGTTGATGACATACTAGCACTTGCTGTTCTGTCTGTAGTAACATCAATGGTGCAGACTGGTGTTACAGTTGATCCTATAGAAATAGCATTCTTAATATTGAAAGTTCTTGGACTTTTCGCAGCATTATTGATAACATCAATAGTTGTCTTGCCAAGGATAGTTGCGCATGCAGATCTTTGGAAATCAAAAGGCAGTGTAGAAGGTGTAGCTACCGGGGCGTTCTTTGGAATAGCAGCGTTGGCAACACTTGCAGGACTTTCTCCAATTGTTGGTGCATTCGCAGCTGGCATGGCACTGGCAAGCACTAGTATTCTAAAAAGACTTGAAGAATATGCTGGTAAGTTGGAATTTATTTTTGCACCGTTATTTTTTGCAATTATTGGTGCACAAGTAAATCTTACAGGAATCAACATGAACGTCTTGGTACTGGGAAGTATACTAATTGGAATAGCAATAGTAACAAAGGTAGTAGGTTGTGGTTTACCTGCATTGCTATTTCTGAAGAACAAGAACAAGTCAATGAAAGTTGGAATAGGGATGGTTTCCAGAGGTGAAGTGGGATTAATTGTTGCAGGAGTAGGTGTCACGTCAGGTGTGTTGACAGGCGATGTGTATACAGTAGTAATTTTGATGGTTGCAGTTACTACAATCATAACACCGCTCTGGTTGAAATTGGCATACAAAAAAGATGACGTAAGTCATGACAAAGAAGTGAGTAAGTAACTTGTTTAACTGTTAAACCATCCTAATACATGTCTATAACAGTCAAGTTACAACTTTACTTTGTTACACTCTTTGGTTAAAGAAACGATCTATACTCTGTATAGAAGGTGTTAAAATTTGGCTAAATTTACTCCTCTTCCACCAGCTCCAGTACTCATGACCTGTTTTGGACACTGTGGTATCGGCTTGGGAGCAGAATCGTATAGAAGACTTCTTCTTGATGTTGGTGCAGACCCTTTGAGACCTGTGCTACATGGTGAGAAGGAAGAGTCTAAGGTTTTAAAGAGATATGGTAGCACGATTCTCAGATTTCCCAACTCATACAACGGAGGAGAAATACCATTAATTCCAAGAGCACTACTTGTAGATCTTGATCCTCGTGCAGCTAATCTCATTCTCCAATCATACCCAGATCTTTTTGCGTTGAGAGACAAGCATGTCATACATGGCGCGGGTGGCGCAGCAAGGAATTGGGCTGAGGGTAGGGCACGAT
Source organism: uncultured Nitrosopumilales archaeon (assembly GCA_964372525.1). Lineage (GTDB taxonomy): Archaea > Thermoproteota > Nitrososphaeria > Nitrososphaerales > UBA213 > CAYJTD01. Next base: position 9,171 of record CAYJTD010000013.1, read on the forward strand.
TCATGAAAGAAGTTTCTGCTAAATTTGATATTCAAAAACAACTCGCATCACTCTCACCAGAGCCCGTCAGAGGCTTCACTGTGCCGTTCGCGATGGGTGGTGGAACCGGCAGCTCATTTGCCAGTGCTTTCATACAGTACATCAAGAAGGACACCGGTGGCAATGCAACAGTGGCCACAATAGGTCTATTGCCAGAGTTCGGATGGGATCCTGTAATATTCGAGGCAGCAGCTATAAACATAGTCATGAACCTGGAATACCAGATAAAGTTCTCAGACTGCTCTATACTGTTGGATAACAAGACGCTGAGAGTGCTGGAACACAAATTCAAAAACAAATTGGAGAAGACGCAGTCAATAATAGACGACCTGCCTAAAGAGCATGAAGTAGGATGGAAGGACTATAGGGGAATGAACCTCATAGCAGCAAACGCAATTTCCATGTTTATCTCTTCATTTGCAAGAGAGACTGAATGGGACATGTCTAACTATAGAACATGGTTAGCAACAAAGCATCCAAAATTTGCTGTCCCATGGGCTATACCATTAGTGCCAGATGGCGGTCATTGGAACCCATTGCAAAATGGTAAGAGCAATACGATGGAGGCTATCATAGATGCGGCTCATCACAAAGAGGATGCAATTCTGTTTGATATAGATGACAACGTAATAAGAGATAAGGGAAGCTCTAGGGATTCTTGCTGTGCATTGGTTAAGGTAAGAGGTGAATTTGACATCAAAGAGCGAGAAGCATTGAAAGCCATAATAAAGGACAGGTTTAACATCGAGGATTCTAGAATGATCTTCGTTAAGATACCAATAATGGAAAACGAGCCTGCAAATGTTATGATATTCATCAATACAAAGGCTATCGGACAGAAGATACTTGATATTGCAACGGAAGCAGAACAGTCGTGGGATTCGTTCAGAGAAGAGTATGCCAGGTGGGGACTTACAAACGAAGAGTTCAAGCAAAGTCTGATGGACGTAGTTCATCACTTCAGCTAGAGTAGTGAGTAGTATGGTTGACTTCCATTACTTGGAAGAACTCGCCGGGAGGATCAAGGCAAACAGACAGCAACTTGCACAAGTTGAAGATCAATTATCAGAAGTAAGTGCCAAGATACATGAGCTTCCATTAAAGAGTGCAACAGAGTCAACTTTTGCAAAAATGATCGGCGAAGAGTATCACGACTAGTTTGGTACGCTTGAGGGCGTAAAAGAGAGGCTTGTAGCACAAAGAGATACACTTATTGAAACTATTAACAACGATATGGCAGCCTTCATTGCTGAAATAACATCAGCAGATCTGATCGTTCCGATAGATCCAATGCCAAGGTTTAGCGATGGTAATACAATTTACACGTATAGAGACGGGGCTAAATTCAACAACATATTCGACATACTCAGCGAACTTCTTGGGTTGAGTGCGCCACTAGTGGTGAAGGACGTGATGCTATCTCCTTCTGAAATAGTAGTAAAGGTAGCGGATGAGTTTGAGGCTAAGAAGAAGTTCATAAACAGCATAAACCAAGTTCAAAAAACACTGTCAATAAGAAAGCGGTAACCAAGAAAGACTATTAAGAGTCATATCGTCATCTCCTTCAAATGCCTAAACGCAATATTTCTAGCTCGAATCAAAAGTTGGTAATAGTTGTAGCTGCCGGTGTAATTGCAGTTATAATAGCCGTAAATGCAATTTTTATTACTCAACCATCAAGTAATGAGCATTACGTTATTCAGTTGCAGGAAATATCGGATCAATCCATGACAATCACACAAAATTATGAAAGTTCTATAGGAAAATGGGAGGATGGTTTGATAGACAATTCGGAAATGCTTCAGATAACTGACAACAACCTAGAGCAGCTACAATCATTACTATCACGATTGAAAGCTTTAGAACCACCAGAAAAGTTTAGGGAAGGGCATGAAATGAATATCTTATCATTGGAATATGAATTGCAGAGCAATAAACACATGCGTAATTATGTTGAAACCGGTGATCAGGCAGAATATGAAAAGTCTATAGAACTTTTTCAGCTCGCATTTAATTACGAATCAGAAGCATTTGCAGCATTTTCCAAGGCTAATAAAAATACATAGTATAGTAGTAGATAAATAAAATGACAAAGTTTGAACAATCATTCATAGTTAATCGTACTATTGATGACGTATGGAATTTTTATACAGACATACAACATCTGATAGTGATAACTCCTCCATCAATAGCGATAAAAATTGAATCAAACGCATCAATAAGAGAAGGAGCAGAGATCAGTTTGTCAGGAAATATTATAGGAAAATCAAGATGGAAGTCTAGAATAACTTACTGCAAACCATACGAGTATATCGATGAAATGATCGATGGACCATTCAAAATCTGGAAGCACTTGCACAGATTCATTGCTGATAATAACAACACAAGAGTTGTTGACATAGTTGAATACAAGTTATCTTACGGTATTTTTGGAAATATAATAGATAGAATTTATGCCCAAAACAAGGTAAATGAAATTTTCGAGTATAGAAAAAGAGCTACTATAGGGGCATTGGAAAGCCACTAAAGGCATGTCAATTCATACATACAAATGATACCTCATGGTTTAACTTTAAACCTTTTATTGGAATGTCACGTTTCATGTATTCAATGTCCATTGATGATGAAGATGGTTTAAGACGTTTGCATCACGAAAAAACGTCACATCAGGAGTTGCCATACTTGATACACGCTAAGACGCATGTACCATACCTTATGGGAAGACACGGTCATACCATCATAGCTGTTGAGCTGAAAAAATTTGGTTGGAAATTAAAACTTGTGGAAAGTACAAGTAACAACGACAGCTATATAGCTGCAAAGAAAGGTAAAGAGAAGTGGTTAATACAAGTAATTAGCACAAACACAGAATTGTCTGAAGCCTTGCATAAAGTGAAACATGACATAAGTAAAGAACTCGAAACAATGACAGAAGAAAATGGCGCGCATCCTGTAATTGCAATAGTAGCGCTTGATAGTGCTGCGTTTGTCTCTGCCAAGACCCTCATGGGTTTATCTCTCATATAACTATAATTAGAAAAGTGGATATGTTACTGTTTATTGGTATTATCTATGGACAATAGACTAAAGGAAATAATGAATGCTAAGATAGACGATGTCATTAACAAATCTGACGAAATCGTAATGATCACTGGTAGATTGAAGAAATTTGTAGACAACGAGGCACAAATTTCTTTTGGTATAGCGCTGGGAAGAGTGTATAATGCATTTCATTACCAAACTAGGCGTGTACTAAAACGAAACGCTACAGACGAAGAGTTCAATGAATTCGTAGAGATCTTGTCAAAAAGGACCGATGAGATTAAGATGGCATTACAGGAACGTATTCATAAAACCAAAATTTAATACTCAATTACATTAGTTCATATTCTTATAGCTATTTATATGAAAATGCAATGGTTGATAATATTGGATTCTGATGACACCAAGAAGCAAAAGAGAAAAGATTCAATGCTAAAGGAAGGCACTAATGAAAAGGAAGTAAAAAAAGATCTTTCCAAACTAACGATACCTCCTGATATAATCGATATGATTACAGAAGAAGTATCATCCAGCAGAATAGTTGACACGCAAACATACATTTCAGAAACACAAGCACGAGTTTGGAAGGCCTTGAAAACAGGGCTGCAGTTCGAAGCTACGCTCGACAGGTCTGAACGTTATCTGCGCAAACATGCCAGTACAAGAAAGAAACTCGTCGTGCTGATAGCCGATCTGGTAGGCTCGACAAGAATGGCCAGAACCCTTCCTATCGATAGACTTGCTACAATAATGCAGACATTTAGCCAAGAAATGTCCTTCGCAATTTCCAACTTTGAAGGGTATGTATTAAAGTACGTCGGCGATGCTGTGATAGCATACTTTCCATCCGATACTAATTTCTATATGGCTTGTGACACAGCAATGAACTGTGCTCGTTCTATGCTGACAGTTTTACAACAGGGCATAAATCCAGTTTTACACCAGTACGATTATCCTGAATTGCAGGTCAAAATAGGGATAGACGCAGGCGTACATTCAGTAATACAATATGGACGGGGAGAAAAATCTCATGTAGATATTGTGGGTTATGCTATAAGCATGGCATCAAAAATTGCTGGTATAGCGCAACCTGATCAAATAGTAATAAGTGGAACGGTATACAAAGGCGTACATCCATCAGTTAGAAGCAGATTTTCTGAATTGAAAATGGATCCTAGTTGGAACTACACTGATGAGAACAATGGCGAGATCTATAGATTATATGCATTCAATGGATAGAGATAATAAGCAGATTTCTCTAAAATCATAAAAATGGTCAACACACATGTTATCTTTTCTATATTCGCGATTTCAGTTCTTATCAGCATTCCAATCATGCAGGCTCACAGCCAGGTTTTGTTAATAAAAATAAATGAAGTGGAACTTAATCCACCAGGAACAATTTCGGGCAATCAGTGGATCGAGCTCTACAACCCAGGCAATGTTTTGTTGGATCTGAGCGGTTTTCTGGTAAAGGGCACGGATCTTGGTAGAACGATTCCAGTTCACAAAGGTTTGGTAATAGAGCCTAACGGATATCTTGTTGTACCATTCGAAACCAGACCGTTTGATGAAAACGGAGACTCGTTAGTTCTTTTAACACCAGATTCTGTTGAAATCGATAGAACGCCATTCCTTATTGATCTAGACGATGATGACAGAACATGGCAGAGATTTCCTAACGGTATAGATACTGGCAATATGACCGATTGGCACTTTAGAAACTCAACATTTAGTATCACAAACGGATTACCTGTAGCAAGACAAAACTTTACTTTATCAGATCCCACATTCATCGACCAGCAGGGAAACAAGGTCGGCTCATTTGTTCAAGGTCAGATGGTCGGGGTAAAGTCTGAAATTTTAAACAGGTTTGATAACGAACGCTCGTTTGTATACATAATTCAAGTCAAGGATGAAGAAGGATTCCCATTATTCATTGGTTGGATCGAAGATATAATAATACTACCAAATAGAGCCATCAAACCTACATTCTTCTTTCTTGCAGAAACTATGGGTGAATATACTGTTGAAGTGTTTGTCTGGAGAAGTATGACATTGCCTGAACCCCTGACTCCACCAAAACAAGGTCTGGTAAGAGTTGCAGGTTAACGAAAAGTAAAGTGAAGTTTAGTATAGTATAGTATAATTTATTTAAGTGTGATTGGATCATGGTTGACGTTGGGCATAAATGAGCTATGACATTTTTCTCGCTCCGAAATCGATTGCCATCGTAGGCGCTTCAGAAAGATCTGGCACCGTTGGCAAGGCCATAACCTCAAACATCTTAAAAGGCTACAAAGGCGAGGTTTATCCCATAACACCTTCGCACGAATCTGTGCTTGGGAAGAAAGCGTACAGGAACGTTATGGATGTTCCTAGCGACATAGACCTTGCAGTAGTAGTAACCCCAAGCAAGATAGTGCCAGCAGTCATGGAAGAATGCGGAAAGAAAGGGATCAAGGGAGCGATCATAATCACTGCAGGTTTCAAAGAGATAGGAGGTGAAGGCGAGGTATTGCAGAAACAGATAGCAGAGATCTGCAACAAGTACGGGACGAGGGTCATAGGCCCTAACTGTTTGGGCGTGATGAACCTATCTCCGCAAACTATGATGAACTCAACGTTTCTGAAGATTACACCAAAGACTGGTAATATTGCATTGATATCACAGAGTGGCGCTATTTGTGCTGCACTTGTAGAAGATGCAATTGCCCAGGATATAGGATTCTCCGCTGTTATTAGCATAGGCAACAAAGTAGACATGAATGAAACAGACCTACTTGCAATGCTTGAAAATGATGAGCAGACCAAAGTTATTGTGATGTATTTAGAAGATATTACTGACGGCAGAAGGTTCATCGATGTATGCAGAAAAATTACAAGGGAATCAAAATACAGGAAACCTATCTTGATATTAAAATCAGGGCGTACTCCAGAAGGTGCCAAGGCAGCGATGTCGCATACGGGCGCATTGATGGGCGCCGATGAAGTTTATGACGCAATATTCAAGCAGGCAGGTGCTATTCGAGTAGATGGAATGCAGGAGCTCTTTGATTATGCAACTGCGTTTGCAAAGCAACCACTTCCTGGCGACGAGATCGTGATCGTTACCAATGCTGGAGGACCAGGAATAATTTCCACCGATGTGATTGTGAAGTTTGGGTTGAAGATGGCCAATATAGAAGACATAAGACCGAAGATCGACAAGATGATACCAACGTATGGCTCGTCTCGTAACCCCGTTGATATAGTTGGAGATGCAGATTACAACAGGTTCGACAATGTACTGAACGAAGTTCTTGATCATCCAAATTGTGGCGCTGTAGTGGTAATGTGTACACCGTCTGCTACACTTGATTACGATGGATTAGCAAGGGTTACTGTAAAGATGTCGAAGAGCAAGGGCAAAACTATACTTGCAAGTTTGATGGGTCTTGCAGAAGGAATAGAAAATAGACGAATATTGTCTGAAGGCGGGGTTCCATATTATGTGTATGCGGAGCTTGCTATAAGGGCACTCAAATCAATGTATGATTACAAGGCATGGCTAAAGGCGCCTAAGAGTGAAGTGAAGTCATTCAAGGTAGATAGGGAAAGCGTCAAGGAAGTCTTCGACAATGCGAAGAAACAGAATAGAAGTCACTTGATTGAAGAGGAGGGATATGAAGTGTTGAAGGCGTACGGTTTTCCTGTACCGAAGAGCATTCTAGCAAAAGATGAAAACGAGTGTGCAAAGGCAGCACAGCAGATAGGCTACCCAGTTGTTATGAAGGTTGCATCACCGGATATAATACACAAATCAGATGCTGGTGGTGTCAAGGTTAATCTGGCAAACGAGCAGGAAGTTAGAAATGCGTTCAATAGCATAATGTCAAGTGCAAAGAATTACAAATCTGACGCAAAGATTTTGGGCGTACTTGTGCAGGAACTTGTGAAAGGAGGCAAGGAGACCATAATTGGCGCAAACCATGATCCGAAGTTTGGTTCGTTGCTGATGTTTGGAATGGGAGGCATATACGTTGAAGTCCTAAAAGACGTAGTATTCAGACTTGCGCCTATAAACGAGCAAGAAGGGAGGGATATGGTAGAATCGATAAAGACCAGCAAGTTATTGAAGGGTGTGAGGGGAGAGAAACCTTCTGACGTAAATGCACTAGTGGATTGTCTGCAGAGATTGTCACAACTTGTTACTGACTTTCCTGAAATAGCTGAATTTGACATGAATCCGTTGCTTGTCTTGGAAGATGGAAAGGGATGCAGGGCAGTTGACGTTCGAATAGGTCTAGCCGATTCCAAGTAACCAATAACATTCGTATTTTTAGATCATGATTTCGGATCTTTTTTGTTCAGTTCACAAATAGAATTGCAATGCCTAATTAGGAAGTTTCAGTAAACACTCCATTAGAAATTCTATCAGAATGGAGATAATATAAAGAGTATATATAAAAAGTAAAAATCTTACATGAATTTAGGAACGGTGGCAAACATGAAGTACTGATAAGTTACTGAATAGTTTCAAAGAGCATTTATATATTATTAGCACGAAAAGCTCTACAGGATGCCATTACGAACGGGTGCAGAATATATTGAAAGCCTACGTGGACGTAACTTGAAGGTCTACCTATTCGGTGAACAAGTCAAAGAACCAGTAGATCATCCTATGATCCGTCCTTCGATTAATGCTGTTGCAGCTACATACGATCTTGCGGTTGAAAACCCAGAACTTGCAACTGCCTATTCTTCCATTTCTGGCAAGAAGGTCAACAGGTTTCTTCAGGTAACGGAAAGCGTG
>CAYJTD010000013.1:17056-19350 GCA_964372525.1 uncultured Nitrosopumilales archaeon
AGGTACATGCTTCCAACGCTGCGTTGGTATGGATGCACTAAATTCTCTATTTTCAGTAACATATGAAATAGATGAAAAACATGGTACCGAGTATCATCAGCGTTTGAAAGATTTCATCAAATACGTTCAAGATGAAAATTTAGTCATCGGTGGTGCGATGACAGATCCAAAAGGCGATAGAAGCAAGGGACCAGCAGAGCAGGAAGATCCTGACATGTTTGTGCATATAGTGGAAAAGAGAGATGACGGTATTGTGATCAGGGGAGCAAAAGCTCACCAGACTGGTTGCATAAACTCTCATTGGATAATAGTAATGCCTACTATTAGGTTGACACCAAAGGATAAGGACTATGCTGTTGTATGCGCAATTCCTGTGGATCACAAAGGTCTTACATACATCTACGGTCGCCAGTCATGCGATACCAGAAGTATGGAAGGTGGCGATATCGATCAGGGTAATGCAATGTATTCTGGACAGGAAGCTATGATTATAATTAATGATGTTTTCGTGCCATGGAAGCATGTCTTCATGTATGGAGAGGCAGACTATGCAGCAATGCTTGTAGAAAGATTCACCACATATCATAGAAGAAGCTATGTATGCAAAACTGGTCTAGGTGATGTCATAATAGGTGCAGCTGCAACAATAGCTGATTACAACGGTGTGCCAGAGGCTTCTCACATTAGAGATAAGTTAGTCGAGATGACGCACCTGAATGAAACTATCTTCGGTGCAGGCATTGCATCTTCATATGAATCGTACAAGACCAAAGCTGGCAACTATCAGAATGATGACATGTTATCAAATGTTTGCAAGCACAATGTAACTAGATTCCCGTATGAATTGGCACGCTTAGCACAGGATCTTGCTGGAGGTTTGGTTGTAACGCTTCCATCTGAAAAAGAGTTCAACAGCCCGGAAACTGGTCCAATACTGAAGAAGTTTCTGAAAGGACGAAAGGGAGTTTCTACAGAAAACAGAATTCGTATATTACGTCTAATTGAAAATATGACTTTGGGTCGCAATGCAGTTGGGTATTTGACGGAATCTATGCATGGCGCAGGTTCACCTCAGGCGCAAAGAATTCAGATTGCACGCCAGATGCAGCTTGGATACAAGAAGAAACTTGCAAAGCACTTGGCCGGTGTGAAGGAAGATGAATACATGGAAGAACTTGCCGATGACGAGCTGTCATATTTCAACAGAATATTCAAGCTTGATAGACATGAAACGGCCTCAAAGGTTGAGGCAAAGGCAAAGGCAAAGGCAAAGGCAAAGGCAAAGGCAAAGAACAAGTAAACTTAACTTATCTAAATCACTTTATTTCCACATTGTTCACAGAATTTTGAATCAGTGCTATTGTCAAACCCACATTTTTTACACTCGCTAGAACTGACATTCAATACTTCCTGCTCTTCTTTTACCCTGATCAAAACAATATCACCTATTTTCATAATTGCGTCCCATGGGATTTCTTCCTCCGTTTGTTCTGTTGTAGAGATCATCATGACAATCTTTGATTTGTTATCGCTTAGACCTATATCCTTTACAGTCCCAAGGAGGACAGCATTGCTGTCGTAAACGTTGACGCCTATAAGCTTCCTGAGAGCTACAAAACCTTCCTTTTCATATGGTGCTTTGGAGGAGGTGGAGCTAGGACTGTTTTCACCTGCCTCTCCAAACGTTTTGTATTGCGCAATCACCATCCCACATTGTTTGCATATATATTCACCCTGTTCTGACAACATAGTTCCCGCAGCAACTTCTTCATTCACCTTCTCAAATTTTATTTCGGGTGCTCCATCAAATTCTTTATTGCAGTTCTTGCAGAAATATTGTAAGATCCTTTCCTTATCGATCCTACCAACAGCCCCTAGAAATAGATCGACTCCAGCAACTCTACCCTTTTTGAGCTCCTGTGGCGTAATATTGGCAACCACATATCCACCAGAACCCTTCAAAGTTTTCTTTTCTAACTGATCGCTCATAGAACTGTTTGGGGAAAGTTATTTAAAAATTGATCAAATTGAATAAGAAGGAAAACGCATGGATGTGAACATATATAACTTGCATTTTAGCCGTATATTATGAGAAAAAATGGCTAATGTGGAAGTAACATCATCAAAGGCATGGGGTAAAGACGTGGCCCAATCACAGACACCAGTTTTGGTTGACTTTTGGGCTGAATGGTGCGGTCCATGAATGATGGTATCTCCCATAGTTGAAGATTTAGCGAAAGTATACGATGGTTAAGTAATTTTTCTGAAACTAAATGTGGATGAAAACCAAGACA